>NZ_JAAQOK010000024.1:0-71416 GCF_011683705.1 Enterobacter sp. 725m/11
AGATGTGTATAAGAGACAGAAATATAATTGTTACTAATTGAGTAAAATCTCAAATGAATAAATCCGCGGAAATGATCATTGTTGTGGTGAATGATTGAAAATGATTCATATTAAATAAAAATTATTAATCAGCGGTTGAATCAGGTAATCTCTGCGGCGTTATATGTCTTTAAGATTATTTATCCATAATTATCGTGAATGTCATTTGGGAAACTAAAGAGAGATTCATTAATTATCTGGATTAGCCCGGTGTGAAGACATCGGGCTTTTTTTATGGCAAAAAAATGCCCGGACAAGCCGGGCAGTGGAGTTAGTCGCTGGTTGATTTTTCGGCTTTACCCGCCATTTGTGCCAGGAAGTCATACCGTTTTTGCAGATCTTCGGCGGCGTCTTTCCAGAGCTGTTCTGCCACCTCAGGCTGTTGCGCATTAAGACGGCGGAAGCGCTGTTCCTGCATCAGCGTCTCTGCCAGGGCATCTGACGGCGGACGTGAATCCAGCGCCAGCGGTAATTTGCCCTCGTCCGCACGGCGCGGATCGAACCGGTAGAGCGGCCAGAAGCCGGTGGCCGTCAGCTGACGCATCTGATCGTGGCTGAGGGCCAGGTCGTAGCCATGCTCTTCGCACGGGCTGTAGGCAATGATCAGCGACGGCCCCGGATACGCTTCAGCCTCCTGAATGGCTTTCACCGTCTGGTTAAGCTGCGCCCCCAGCGAGATTTGCGCGACGTAAACGTGGCCGTACATCATCATGCTCACGCCGAGATCCTTACGTGCCTTGCGTTTACCGTGTTCACCAAATTTCGTGACGGCGCCCAGCGGCGTGGCTTTCGATGCCTGCCCACCGGTATTGGAATAACACTGCGTATCCAGAACCAGAATGTTGACGTTTTCGGTCAGGCTTAACACATGATCCAGCCCGCCAAAGCCGATGTCGTAAGCCCAGCCGTCACCGCCAATCAGCCAGATCGATTTTTCGACCAGGGCGTCAGCGTCGGTCAGAAGCTGTTCAGCGCCGTCAATTCCCTTGAGTGCGCTGCGAAGTGCAGCTACCTGCTCGCGACGAACCTCTGGCGTGGCTTCTGCGTGTAGCGCCGCGTTAAGTTCAGCCGGGATCTTATCGGCAAATTGTTCAAGCAGGCGCATGACACGCGCGCGGTGCTGGTCAACGGTGAGTCGGAAGCCCAGACCAAATTCGGCGTTATCCTCGAATAACGAGTTTGCCCATGCCGGACCGCGCCCATTCGCATCGGTGGTGTACGGCGTGGAGGGCAGGTTACCGCCATAGATAGACGAGCAGCCGGTGGCGTTGGCAATCAGCATCCTGTCACCATACAGCTGGGTAAGCAGTTTGATGTACGGCGTTTCACCGCAGCCGGAGCAGGCGCCGGAGTACTCGAACAGCGGCGTGATCAGCTGCGAGGTACGAATATCAATGCGTTCCAGCTTGCTGCGATCGATTTCCGGCAGGTTCAGGAAGAAGTCATAATTCACTTTTTCTTCTTCAACGTGTTCAAGGCGCGACATCATATTGATGGCTTTGATGTCCGGGTTCTGGCGATCTTTTGCCGGGCAGACCTCAACGCACAGGTTACACCCGGTGCAGTCTTCCGGTGCGACCTGCAGAACGTATTTCTGGCCGCGCATGTCGCGGGATTTTACATCCAGAGAGTGCAGGCTGGCCGGGGCATCTTCCATTGCTTCCGGTGACACCACTTTGGCGCGAATGGCCGAGTGCGGGCAGGCCGCGACGCAGTGGTTACACTGGGTACAGAGTTCTTCTTTCCAGATGGGGATCGCTTCGGCGATGTTGCGTTTTTCCCAGCGGGTGGTACCCATCGGCCAGGTTCCGTCCGGCGGCAGCGCAGAGACGGGCAGGGCGTCACCCAGCCCGGCCAGCATGGCGGCCGTGACGGTCTTCACGAAATCAGGTGCGGAATCCGAGACCACCGGAGGGCGATTCGGGCTGGCGTCATTGACCGGCTGCAGCGGCACCTCGAACAGGGACTCGCGCGCCAGCGCCAGCGCCTGCCAGTTTCGCTCTACCAGTTCCTGCCCCTTGCTGCTGTAGCTTTTGGCGATGGCGCCCTGAAGTTCCACCAGCGCGCTGTCGCCCGGCAGGATATTGGTCAGATGGAAGAAGGCCATTTGCATGACGGTATTAATACGCGCGGCTAGGCCACATTCGCGGGCAATTTTCGCCGCGTTAACCACATAGAATCGGGCTTTTTTCTGATTCAGCACCGTCTGTACTTCCTGCGGCAGGCGCGCCCAGACCTCATCCGAATTGTATGGCGTATTGAGGAGGAAAATACCGCCGGGCTTCAGGCGCTCAGCCATCTGGTACTTGTCGATAAACTGCAGCTGATGGCAGCCAACAAAGTCGGCCTGAGAAATAAGGTAGGCCGAGCGGATGGGCTGCTCGCTGACGCGCAGGTGAGAAACGGTCAGACCGCCGGCTTTCTTGGAGTCGTAGACGAAGTAACCCTGCGCGTACCACGGGGTTGAATTGCCGATGATCTTGATGTTGTTTTTGGTGGCCGAGACGCTGCCGTCGCTGCCCAGGCCGTAGAACAGCGCTTCAAGTTTGGCTGTCGCAGGCAGGGTATTTTCCGGTAAAGGCAGGGAAAGATTCGTTACGTCATCATAAATGCCGACCGTGAAACGCGGCTTAGGTTTCGCTTCCCTTAGCTCGTTAAACACGGCCAGCACGCAGTCCGGGCCAAACTCTTTGGAAGACAGGCCATAGCGACCGCCGATAACGCGCGGTAGCGTTTCACGTTCGCCGTTATTAAAGGCTTCAGCGAGGGCGGTCATCACGTCAAGATACAGCGGTTCCGCGTGTGCGCCAGGCTCTTTGGTTCGATCGAGCACCGCCACGGTACGCGCGCTTTCCGGCAGGGCAGAGAGCAGATGTTTAGCCGAGAACGGGCGGTAAAGACGCACTTTAAGCACGCCGACCTTTTCGCCGCGGGTCAGCAGCTCGTCAACGACTTCTTCACAGGTGCCGATAGCAGATCCCATCAGCACAATCACGCGCTCGGCCTGCGGATGGCCGTAGTATTCGAACGGCTTGTACTCGCGTCCGGTTGCGGCGGCAAAGTCATTCATTGCCTGCTCGACGTGGTCATAAACCGCGTTGTACCACGGGTTTGTGGCCTCGCGTGACTGGAAATAAGTATCCGGGTTTGCCGATGTCCCGCGAATTACCGGATGTTCCGGGTTCAGGGCGCGGGCGCGATGCGCGTCAATTTCCGCCTGCGGCAGCAGATCCAGGATAGTCTCGTCAGCCAGCGGGACGATTTTGTTGATTTCGTGAGAGGTGCGGAAACCATCAAAGAAGTGAATAAACGGCACGCGACTTTTAAGCGTGGCGATATGCGAAATTAAGGCAAAGTCCTGCGCTTCCTGAACGCTGCTGGCGCACAGCATCGCGCACCCGGTCTGGCGCACGGCCATCACGTCCGAGTGATCGCCAAAAATTGAAAGTGCGTGGGTGGCCACGGTACGCGCCGCGACGTGCAGGACGAAGGGGGTCAGTTGACCCGCGAGTTTGTACAGCGTTGGGATCATCAACAGCAATCCCTGAGAGGAGGTGAACGACGTGGAAAGCGCGCCAGTCTGCAGCGCACCGTGGACCGTAGCAATCGCACCCGCTTCAGACTGCATTTCAACCACTCTCGGGACATCGCCCCAGACGTTTTTTAACCCGTTTCCCGCCCAGGCATCCGCCTGCTCGGCCATAGTTGAACTTGGCGTGATCGGATAAATGGCGATAACTTCACTGGTGCGAAACGCGACTGAGGCAACTGCACCATTACCGTCAATAGTTTGCATAGGACGACACCCTTACATTGCGCAAAAAATAGGGGGCTGTCATAAGGCGACAAACCCTGAATATTATCTGTGTAGTCTAGCAAACAGGGGGTTTTACGATTTTCGCTTTTGTGTCCTCGGTATTCCCACCATCAATGGTTAGATCAAACTTAGGGCGAAAAAATTGCGAGAAATTGTTTCAGCGGCGCATAAATACGCACTTCCGCTCTCGACGACACGGGATGTGATGCCTATTATGCTTAGGTTTCGCACTAATTACGGGGAAGAGAGCATGCGTTCAGCATTTTGGGTAGGGTGTGCCGCGTTGTTGTTGTCGGCATGTAGCAGTGAACCTGTGCAGCAGGCCACGGCGGCCCACGTGGCGCCGGGAATGAAAGCGGCAATGTCCAGTTCAGGCCAGGCCAACTGCGCCATGATTGGCGGCTCGCTGTCTGTTGCCCGCCAGCTTGACGGTTCGGCTATTGGGATGTGCGCCTTGCCAAACGGCAAACGCTGCAGTGAACAGTCGCTTGCCGTTGGAAGCTGCGGTAGCTACTGATTATTCTGCTCGCTTAAACATCAGCGTCTTATCGGCCGTCGCCAGCGTCAGCTGGTCTTCAGTCAGGTCGACCTGCGCCCCTTTGCGCAGCATGTCGCCGATGGCCTGATCCAGCTCGTTAAGCTGTGGTTCGGTACAAAGTTTGCGGGTCATCGCCAGCGTTTTCACTTTCAGCTCACCTTCGGACAGCTTCCCCTGCCCGTTGAAGCGGTTACACATCTGGCCCGAAACGCTAATGTTATTAATGAGGCTAATGTCGGGAAGCGCGTTAAAAGCGATCTCAGGCTGCGTTGTCATGCCCTTCACGGATTTGCCGTCCACGTTTTCCAGAACAAAACGGTGGCTCTTCAGCTGATCCGGCTGAACGGATGCTTTGCCCGGATTAACGCAGCCGCTGAGGACAAGGCTGATAACACTTAACGCGATGAGCTTTTTCATTTTTCTTCTCAAATAATAAATTCTGTGAATCTTTTACCAGTGTAACGATACTCTGCGGTGCGTTAATGGGGTTTATCTGAAAGTGCGGGGTGGTGACGGGCAGCGCAGGGCTGCCCGGAATGAAGTTTAATGCGATTTAAACCCGGCAGCCGTCATCAGCATGCGAAAGAGCATGCTGACTGCTGCCAGCGCAAGTACGCTGCCGCCCCAGATAATGGCCAGCCACAGCAATCTTTTCCAGACAGGTTGTTGCATCAGTGATAACCCTCCCCAGGCTGAACTTTGCCGCGAAATACGTAGTAGCTCCAGAAGGTGTAGACCAGAATAACGGGAATGATCAACAGCGCGCCCACCAGCATAAAGCCCTGGCTTTGCGTCGGCGCGGCGGCCTGCCAAAGGGTGATCGACGGCGGTATGATATGCGGCCAGATGCTGATCCCAAGCCCGCTAAAGCCGAGAAATATTAGCCCCAGCGTCAGAATAAACGGCCAAGTATGGCTGTCAGGATTACTCAGGCAGCGCCACTGGTAGAAGCTAAACATGACGACCAGGGCAGGGACGGGCAGCAGATAAAACAGATTCGGCAGCGTAAACCAGCGCGCCGCGATGGCCGGGTGCGCCAGCGGCGTCCAGAGGCTGATCGCTGCGATAAACGCCAGCAGCACGATTAACAGCGTTTTCGACACCTCACGCATCCGCTGCTGCAGCGCATTTTCGCTTTTCATCACCAGCCAGGTTGAGCCTAACAGCGCGTAGGCCACCACCAGACCCGCGCCGCAGAACAAGTTAAACGCGGTAAACCAGTCAAACGGTCCGCCGGTATACGTTCTGCCAGTGACGCTAAAGCCGTTAATGACGGCACCTACCGTCACCCCCTGGGTAAAGGTCGCCAGAACGGAACCGCCAATAAACGCCTTATCCCAGAAAGGACGGTGGGCCGGCGTGGCTTTAAAGCGAAATTCAAACGCCACGCCGCGGAATATAAGTCCGATCAGCATTAACGTCAGCGGAATGGTCAGAGCATCAACAATCACCGCATAGGCCAGTGGGAATGCACCGAACAGGGCGGCACCACCTAGCACCAACCAGGTCTCATTGCCGTCCCAGACCGGTGCGACGCTGTTGACCATCACGTCGCGATCGTCGGCGTTTTGTGTTGCCGGGAACAGAATACCGATTCCCAGATCAAACCCGTCCATGACGATATACATCAGCGTGGCAAAGACGATGATGACAAACCAGATAATGGAAAGATCGATACCCATTATGGCTGCTCCTTATGTTCAGCTGTGACGGCAGAAAGCGGGCGCGCCGGGCGTCCATCGGACTCGGTGGCGAACGATTCATGCGGCTGCGGGCCTTTTCGGATGAGGCGCACCATATAGCTATAGCCCACGCCGAATACCGAGGTATAGACGACGAAGAAGGCCAGCAGGCTCACGCTCATATGCAGGTCACCATGGGCTGAAACCGCATCCTTTGTTCGCTGGAGTCCGTAGACCACCCACGGCTGGCGGCCGACTTCGGTGGTGACCCATCCGGCCAGAATGGCAATCAGCCCGGATGGCCCCATCAGCAGGGCAAACCACAGGAACGGACGCGAAGAATAAACCCGCTTTTTATAACGCAGCCAGAGCGCCACTACTCCAAGCAGCAGCATCAGCATCCCTAAACCCGCCATAATGCGGAACGACCAGAAGACGATGGTGGAATTAGGACGGTCTTCTTTTGGAAACTCTTTTAGCGCAGGGACCTGTTTATCCAGGCTGTGCGTCAGGATGAGGCTACCCAGCGCCGGGATCGCCAGTCCAAAGCGGGTGCGTTCCTGCTCCATGTCAGGCCAGCCAAACAGCAGCAGCGGGGTAGGCTCGCCCGGCGGATTTTCCCAATGGCCTTCAATAGCGGCAATCTTGGCGGGCTGATGCTTTAAGGTGTTCAAACCGTGCATATCGCCAACCAGGGCCTGGATGGGTGCAACAATCAGCGTCATCCACAGTGCCATCGAAAACATCGCCCGAATGGCAGGGGTATTATTCCCGCGCAGCAGATGCCATGCCGCGGATGCACCGACAAACAGGGCGCTACTCAGGAATGCCGCAATCGACATATGCAGCAGGCGGTAGGGGAAGGAGGGGTTAAATACCACGGCGAACCAGTCCACCGGTACCACCTGTCCGTTGACGATCTCGTAGCCTTGCGGGGTCTGCATCCAGCTGTTCGAGGAGAGGATCCAGAAGGTTGAGATAATGGTGCCCAGCGCCACCATGCAGGTGGAGAAGAAGTGCAGCCCTGGCCCCACTTTATTCCAGCCGAACAGCATCACGCCGAGGAACCCGGCTTCAAGGAAGAAGGCGGTAAGCACTTCATAGGTCAGCAGCGGGCCGGTAATGCTGCCTGCAAACTGCGAAAAGCCGCTCCAGTTGAAGCCAAACTGGTAGGCCATCACCAGCCCGGAGACCACGCCCATGCCAAAATTGACGGCGAAAATCTTCGACCAGAAATGGTACAGCGAGCGCCAGACCGGATTTTTTGTTTTCAGCCACAGCCCTTCGAGCACGGCAAGATAGCTGGCCAGGCCGATGGTGATGGCCGGGAAAATAATGTGAAAGGATACGGTAAAGGCAAACTGTATCCGCGCAAGGTGAAAAGCATCTAAACCAAACATGCACAGCCTCAATGTCAAACGGTGTACTGTTATGCTATAGGGGCAACGTTCGGACTTTCAGACGCAGAAAAGTCATTTTTAACCATAACAGTTGGCATAAAACGTATGCTTTAGCTATCAGATATACCTCGCCAACGAGGAATAAAAATATTCTTTTTATGAATTTTCCGCATTAAACCGCTTGCTTTGTCGTCATCGCCGTGCGTTAATGGTCTTCTGGTTTTGAGTCCAAAAAAATATCTGACGTAGTTTCATAAAGCAGTTCTCATCACGTTGTGCCTCTCCGCAGCCTCTCTTGGGTCTTTATCTACATTCCGATTAGTTTTGTTTAAAACCATTATTGCCTGATCGGCTCATGAGTAATTTACGTTTTTACGTTCACAGGAGAATCCTATGACTTCTTATATCCATTTCCGCTGCCCATGCTGTCATGGCTCGCAGTACCGCACCTCAGTCTTTGATGTATCTGAGAAAAACCCGCTCGGTGCGAAATGCATCTTTTGCAAATCGTCAATGATCACGCTCGATCACCTGGCCGCTGCGCGTCAGGCGCAAAGCCACGTTACCGAGTACCGTAAGTAATTTTTACTTAAACTATAACAGTTAGCAAAATCTTCTCTTTTTCTCCTGCTGATATACACTGTCGGCAATAAGGAGAATCTGATGAAAAAATACCAGCGTCTGGCGCAACAAATTATCTCGCAGATTGAGCTTGGCGTTTGGCTGCCGGGCGATAAGCTGCCTTCCCTGCGAGAGCAGGTGGCAAGCAGCGGCATGAGCTTTATGACCGTTGGCCACGCGTATCAGATGCTGGAAAGTCAGGGGCGCATTGTCGCCAGGCCGCAGTCGGGCTATTACGTTGCCTCGCGCCCGACCGCACAACAGCCTGCGCCGCCTGCCCAGGTAATGCGTGATGAAGCGGTAGATATAAACACCTATATCTTCGAGGTCTTACAGGCCAGCCGCGATCCGTCCGTTGTTCCCTTCGCCTCCGCGTTTCCCGACCCCCGGCTTTTCCCGCTTCAGCAGCTCAACCGCTCGCTGGCAAACGTCAGTAAAACCGCTACCGCAATGAGCGTGATTGAGAACCTGCCGCCCGGCAACGCTGAACTCCGTCACGCCATTGCGCGCCGTTATGCGCAGCAGGGGATGAACATCTCGCCAGACGAGATCGTCATTACCGCAGGCGCCCTTGAGGCCCTCAACCTGAGTTTGCAGGCGGTGACGGAGCCAGGAGACTGGGTGATTGTTGAAAACCCGTGTTTTTACGGCGCGCTGCAGGCGCTGGAGCGTCTGAAGCTAAAAGCGCTGTCAGTCGCCACAGACGTTCGGGAGGGGATCGATCTGAATGCGCTGGAGCAGGCGCTGAACGACTACCCCGTAAAAGCCTGCTGGCTCATGACCAACGGCCAAAACCCGCTTGGCTTTACGCTAAGTGCGGAAAAAAAAGCGCGTCTGGTCGCGCTCCTGACGGAGCACAACGTCACTTTGATCGAGGACGATGTCTACAGCGAGCTCTATTTTGGTCGCGAAAAACCGCTTCCGGCCAAAGCCTGGGACCGGGTAGATATGACGCTTCACTGCTCCTCCTTTTCAAAATGCCTGGTGGCGGGGTTTCGCATCGGCTGGGTGGCGGCAGGAAAACACGCGCGCCGCATTCAGCAGCTGCAGCTGATGAGCACGCTTTCAACCAGTTCCCCCATGCAGCTGGCGCTGGTGGACTATCTGGCGACAAAACGCTACGACGCCCATCTGCGCCGCCTGCGACGAACCCTCGCAGAGCGAAAACAGCAGGCGTGGCAGTCGCTTCTGCGCCATATGCCCGCCGGTGTCAAAATCCACCACAACGACAGCGGCTACTTTTTATGGCTGGAGCTACCTGCGCGGCTGGACGCGGGGCTGCTGAGCGAAAAGGCCTTAACGCACCACATCAGCATTGCGCCCGGAAAGATGTTTTCCACCTCTGACGCGTGGACGCCGTTCTTCCGGTTTAATACGTCCTGGGCGTGGGGCGAGCGGGAAGAGCAGGCGGTCATTCAGTTAGGTAAATTAATTAGCACAATGATGGAATAACTTTTCCCCTTTATTTGAATAATCATTTCTTATCCTGACGACGGCACGGCAAATATTTTGCGGTGCCGTATCATATGAAATCTGCATACCGGCTTTCGCGGCTAACTCCTTGTCTATAATCCAGTTAACGGGGAATGCGTCCTCGGTCACACCTTGATGAAATTTCCTTAAGCCGAACGGTGCGGCGCATTTGCGCGGTCTACGTTTAATAAGGGAGATATTTTTACGGCACGGCTGCCGCTAAATTTCATTGCGACAGGAGTAACTCTTATGAGCAAAAAATTTGCCCGCAGCAGCCTGTGCGCGCTCGGCATGGCTATCATGACCGCGCAAGCCGCAGAACCACCAAAGGCCATTGGCGACGGGGAAGGCCGACTGGATATTATCGCCTGGCCGGGGTACATCGAACGCGGACAGACGGATAAAAATTATGACTGGGTTACCCAGTTTGAAAAAGAGACCGGCTGCGCGGTCAACGTTAAAACGGCGGCCACGTCCGATGAAATGGTCAGCCTGATGGCGAAGGGAGGTTACGACCTTGTCACCGCGTCAGGTGATGCCTCGCTCCGCCTGATTATGGGAAAACGCGTTCAGCCGATTAACCCGGAACTGATCCCCAACTGGAAAACCCTTGACCCGCGCATCGTGAAGGGCGAGTGGTTTAACGTGGGCGGCAAGGTCTACGGCACGCCGTATCAGTGGGGGCCCAATCTGTTGATGTACAACACCAAAACCTTCCCGACGCCGCCGGACAGCTGGAGCGTGGTCTTTACGAAGCAGGATTTGCCGGACGGCAAAACCAATCAGGGACGCGTGCAGGCGTACGACGGCCCGATTTATATCGCCGATGCGGCGCTGTTCGTCAAAGCCACTCAGCCGCAGCTGGGTATTAGCGACCCGTATCAGCTCACTGAAGAACAGTATGCCGCCGTGCTCAAGGTACTTCGCGACCAGCATGCCCTGATCCACCGCTACTGGCATGACACCACCGTCCAGATGAGCGACTTCAAAAATGAAGGCGTCGTGGCCTCCAGCGCCTGGCCGTATCAGGCTAATGCCCTGAAGGGCGAGAACCAGCCCGTTGCCACCGTCTTCCCGAAAGAGGGGGTGACCGGCTGGGCGGATACCACCATGCTGCATGCGCAGGCAAAACACCCGATGTGCGCCTACAAGTGGATGAACTGGTCGCTCACGCCGAAAGTGCAGGGCGATCTGGCGGCATGGTTTGGCTCGCTGCCCGTCGTGCCTGAAGGGTGTAAGGCCAGCACGCTGCTGGGTGACAAGGGCTGTGAAACCAACGGCTATAACTATTTTGACAAAATCATGTTCTGGAAAACCCCCATCGCAGAAGGCGGAAAATATGTGCCTTACAGCCGCTGGACGCAGGATTACATCGCCATCATGGGTGGTCGTTAATCATCCGGGAGCAGAACATGACGTACGCGGTAGAGTTTAATGACGTTTCCCGTCTGTACGGCGACGTGCGGGCGGTGGATGGGGTCACCATTGCCGTTCGTGACGGAGAATTCTTCTCCATGCTGGGGCCTTCGGGCTCCGGCAAAACCACCTGCCTGCGTCTGATTGCCGGCTTTGAGCAGCTGTCAGGCGGCACGATATCTATCTTTGGCAAAGAGGCGAGCGCGCTGCCGCCGTGGGAGCGGGACGTGAACACCGTATTCCAGGATTACGCGCTGTTCCCGCATATGTCGATCCTCGATAACGTCGCCTACGGGCTGATGGTGAAAGGCGTCGACAAGAAAAAACGCCACGCGCAGGCTCGCGACGCGCTGGAAAAAGTGGGCTTAAGCTTTGCCGTCGCCCGCAAGCCTTCGCAGCTTTCCGGAGGCCAGCGCCAGCGTGTGGCCATCGCGCGGGCGCTGGTGAATGAACCGCGCGTCCTGCTGCTCGACGAGCCGTTAGGCGCGCTCGATCTCAAGCTGCGGGAGCAGATGCAGTTCGAGCTGAAGAAACTTCAGCAGGAACTCGGCATCACCTTTATTTTCGTCACCCACGATCAGGGTGAAGCCCTCTCCATGTCGGACCGGGTGGCGGTGTTCAATAATGGGCGCATCGAGCAGGTCGATACCCCGCGCGATCTCTACATGCGCCCGCGCACGCCGTTTGTCGCCGGTTTTGTCGGCACCTCGAACGTCTTCGATGCAGGCCTGGCGCATAAAGTCTGCGGCATGGAGGGCAGCTATTCCCTGCGTCCGGAACATATCCGCCTGAATGAGGGGGGTGAGGTTCAGGTGCAGGGCATCGTCCAGGCCGTTCAGTATCAGGGGGCTGCCACGCGCCTTGAGCTCAGGCTCGCCGACGGTGCCAAACTGCTGGTGAGCCAGGCCAATCTCAGCGATTTCTCGCCGCTAAGCGGCATTGCGCCGGGGCAGGCCGTCACGGCGTCGTGGTCGCGCGAGGCGATGATTCGCCTGCAGGAGGAGAGGTGAAATGGCTATGAGTGTCGCGCACCCTCCCGCCCCACGCGGCCGCATAAGCCGCATTACGTCACTGTTCTGGCGTAAACCGTCGCTCGGACTGTTCCTGCTTCTGCTTGCACCGCTGATGTGGTTTGGCATCGTCTATTTAGGATCGCTGCTGACCCTTTTGTGGCAGGGGTTTTACACCTTTGACGATTTCACCATGGCGGTCACGCCGGATCTGACCCTGGCGAACGTACTGGCGCTCTTCAACCCGGCAAACTACGACATCATCCTGCGCACGTTAACGATGGCGATTGCGGTGACGATTGCCAGCGCAATTCTGGCGTTCCCGATGGCCTGGTACATGGCGCGATACACCCGCGGCAAGTGGAAAGCGTTTTTCTATATCGCCGTGATGCTGCCAATGTGGGCGAGCTACATCGTCAAAGCCTACGCCTGGACGCTGCTGCTGGCGAAGGACGGCGTGGCACAATGGTTCCTCAACCACCTTGGGCTGGAGCCGCTCCTGACCTCGATCCTTACGCTACCAGCGGTAGGCGGCAACACCTTATCCACCTCCGGGCTGGGGCGGTTTCTGGTCTTCGTCTATATCTGGCTGCCGTTTATGATCCTGCCCGTTCAGGCGGCGCTGGAACGTCTGCCGGCTTCGCTGCTGCAGGCCTCAGCCGATCTCGGCGCGCGCCCGCGCCAGACCTTCCGCTATGTCGTTCTGCCGCTGGCTATCCCGGGCATTGCCGCGGGCTCAATCTTCACCTTTTCCCTGACGCTGGGGGATTTCATCGTACCGCAGCTGGTTGGGCCGCCGGGGTTTTTCATCGGTAACATGGTTTACTCCCAGCAGGGGGCGATCGGCAATATGCCCATGGCCGCCGCGTTCACGCTGGTTCCCATCGTGCTGATTTCACTTTATCTGGCGTTCGTGAAGCGTCTGGGAGCATTCGATGCACTCTGAACGCGCACCGCTGTTCCTGAAAGTGGCAGCGTGGGGAGGTGTCATCTTCCTGCACTTCCCGCTGCTGATTATCGCAGTCTATGCCTTTAATACCGAAGATGCTGCCTACAGCTTTCCGCCTCAGGGGCTGACGCTGAAGTGGTTTACGGCGGCGGCGGGGCGGGGCGATATCATCGAATCGGTGACGTTGTCACTTAAGGTTGCCGCGCTATCCACCGCGATAGCCCTGGTGCTTGGCACGCTTGCTGCAGCGGCGCTCTGGCGAAGCGAGTTTTTTGGCAAGAACGCGATCTCGCTATTGCTGCTGCTGCCGATTGCGTTGCCGGGGATCATCACCGGCCTGGCGCTGCTGACAGCGTTCAAAACAATCAACCTTGAGCCGGGGTTTTTCACCATCGTGGTTGGGCACGCCACGTTTTGCGTGGTGGTGGTCTTCAATAACGTGATTGCCCGGTTCAGACGCACCTCCTGGAGTCTGGTGGAAGCGTCGATGGATCTCGGGGCCGACGGATGGCAAACCTTCCGCTATGTGGTGCTGCCCAACCTGGGCTCCGCGCTGCTGGCCGGGGGAATGCTGGCGTTTGCCCTGTCGTTTGACGAAATTATCGTCACAACCTTTACGGCGGGACACGAACGCACGTTACCGCTGTGGTTGCTCAATCAGCTAGGCCGTCCGCGCGACGTGCCGGTCACCAACGTCGTTGCACTGCTGGTGATGCTGGTAACAACCATCCCCATTCTGGGAGCCTGGTGGCTAACCCGCGACGGCGAGAACATCGCCGGCGGCGGGAAATAACATTGATTTGAACAGGACAATGCTATGCAAACACATCTGCTGATAAAGGGTGAACTGGTTGCCGGAAAGGGAGAAAAACAGCCGGTCTATAACCCGGCCACCGGAGAGGTGCTGCTGGAGATTGCTGAAGCCTCAGCGGCACAGGTCGACGCAGCGGTTCAGGCCGCCGACCGGGCTTTTGCTGAGTGGGGACAAACGACACCGAAAACGCGCGCCGAGTGCCTGCTGAAGCTCGCGGATGCGATTGAAGCGCATGGCGAAGAGTTTGCCCGGCTCGAATCCCTCAACTGCGGCAAGCCGCTGCACTGTGCGCTGGGCGATGAAATTCCCGCAGTGGTCGACGTTTTCCGTTTCTTCGCCGGGGCGGCCCGCTGCCTGAACGGGCTGGCCGCGGGTGAGTATCTTGACGGCCACACGTCGATGATCCGCCGCGACCCGGTGGGCGTGGTTGCCTCTATCGCGCCGTGGAATTACCCGCTGATGATGGCGGCATGGAAGCTGGCGCCTGCGCTGGCGGCCGGTAACTGTGTGGTCATCAAGCCGTCTGAAATCACGCCGCTAACGGCGTTAAAGCTGGCGGAGCTGGCGAAAGATATCTTCCCGGCTGGCGTTCTCAACGTGCTGTTTGGCCGTGGAAAAACGGTGGGCGACCCGCTCACTGGACATGAAAAAGTGCGCATGGTGTCGCTGACCGGTTCGATTGCCACCGGGGAGCATATCATCGGCCACACGGCGTCCTCCATTAAGCGCACCCACATGGAGCTGGGCGGTAAAGCGCCGGTTATCGTGTTCGATGACGCCGACCTGGATGCGGTTGTAGAAGGCGTGCGGACGTTTGGTTTCTACAATGCCGGGCAGGACTGTACGGCGGCCTGCCGTATCTATGCCCAGAAGGGGATCTACACCCGGCTGGTGGAAAAGCTCGGTGCCGCGGTGGCCAGCCTCAAAATGGGTGCCCCGGAGGATGAGTCTACTGAACTCGGTCCGCTCAGCTCGGCTGCCCATCTTTCACGCGTCTGTCAGGCGGTTGACGAGGCGAAAGCCCTTGGCCATATCCGCGTGGTGACGGGCGGGAGCAAAAAAGAGGGGGCGGGCTACTACTTCCAGCCAACGTTGCTGGCCGGGGCGAAACAGGACGATGCCATCGTTCAGCGCGAAGTGTTTGGACCGGTGGTGAGCGTCACCGAATTCGACGATGAAGCGCAGGTCCTGGCCTGGGCGAACGATTCGCAATACGGCCTGGCGTCATCGGTCTGGACGAAAGACGTGGGACGCGCCCATCGCCTGAGCGCGCGTCTGCAGTACGGCTGCACCTGGGTCAATACCCACTTTATGCTGGTGAGCGAAATGCCGCACGGCGGCATGAAATTGTCTGGCTATGGAAAGGATATGTCGGTGTACGGGCTTGAGGATTATACGGTTGTCCGGCATGTGATGATTAAACACTAGAAAACCATGCCCGGCGGTCTGCATCGCCGGGCGTTTGCTTTACCAGCCACACACCTCGTGCTCATTTTCCGTGTCGTAAGCGCGGACGGTATTTACCAGATCTTTTACCACGTCTGCGGCGACGTCGGGGATGAGCAACTCCATGGGGGCCTCTGTTTCATAATCCACCGAGACGCCGTTGCTGTTGTTGGTCACGGTCACTGTGTACGTTGCTTTACCCACGCGGTTACTCCTTATGTGTATTGACCACTTTGCCGATGCCCGCGCCCTGAAGCGTAACGTCAGGATCGGCAAAAAAGTCGATATTGAAATAGGTATCGTCGGTCAATAATTCGATGCGGTGCCATTTCTCCGGCGGCGAGATGCCAAACGATCCGGCTTGAATCACCAATTCCAGATCCGGTTCGGTCGCGTCAGCGTTCGGGAAACCGAAATAGCGCACTGCACCCTGCATCACCGACAAACGGCCATATACGCTGGCTTTCGTATTATGGTGGGTGAAAAGGGCTTTTGGCGCGGTGTCTTTGTTCCAGAATGGCGTGGAGCGGGTATGAACAAAATTCTCAGGGATACGTAGCATAAAGGTTTCCTCGTAAATAAAAGCCGCTTAAAGCGACTTCAGCACCTCTGGTTCGACGAAAAATTCAATATTGAACAGCGTGTCGTCGCTCATCACCTCTATGTGATGCCATTTCTCAGGGGGAAAAACACCGAAGTGGCCGGCCCTGATAATCAGTGTGCTGTCAGGCTCAGGGGCATGTTCATCAGCATAACCCAGGTAGCGGACGGCACCCTGCATAACGGACAGGCGGGGATAAACGCCCGGACGGGTACCCGTGTCGAGATGACGCTGAAAGATCCCGGCGGGGGCAGTTTCTTTATTCCAGAAAGGGGTAGAGCGGGTATGAATACAGCTTTGCGGAATGCGTAGCATATTGCCTCCCATGTATGTCTGCCTTTATTAGACGCCTATGCGGAAGAGAGGATTTATCAAAAAGTGCATTTAACTTGCATGTTATCAATAAAGATAATGGGTGGCCCCCCTTGTTTGTAATACAAAATACTCAGTTGTTATTAGCCTTAATATTTAAGTGGTTATTATGTAATGAAAAAACTTGATCTGTATCAACATATGACGCATATTGCGTGCGGTTATTTTTTCGGCTCTGGTATACAGAATGACGTTGTATCAAAAGATGTTGGTTTTTTACGCAGTGATGGCTTCCATCTGTGCATTGATTACCTGGTTCCTTTCTAAAGACCGCAAGCGCATCCGCCTGCTTAGCGCGTTTCTGGTCGGGTCGACCTGGCCGATGAGTTTCCCCGTTGCGCTGCTGATTTCTCTTTTCTGAAGCATCCTTCCAATTTCGAAAGATGAACATAGCATTCCAGTTACGATAGCTGTATAAATACACAGTGCATCGTAAAAGGAGTGCTTATGAACAGTTTTTACTCGCAGCATGCGGGTTGCACCGTGCGCTGGCATGATTTGCCCGGCTCAGGCGATCCCGTAGTCTTTATCCACGGATTGGGCTGCGCCTCTTCCTATGAATATCCTCGCGTCGTCCGAGACCCTCAGTTTGGCGGGCGCAGAGCTATTCTCATCGATTTACCCGGCAGCGGTTACAGCGATAAGCCTGAACATTACAGCTATAAAACGACTGAACAGGCGCGCGTCGTGGCGGAGTTGATTGACCATCTTCAGCTGGATGCCTTCTGGTTATACGGTCACAGCATGGGCGGCAGCATTGCTATAGAAACGGCAGGGCTGCTGGCACCGCGCGTGAAGGGACTGATGGTGTCGGAGCCCAATTTTCACGCCGGTGGGGGGATGTTTAGCCGCGCTATTGCGGCGCAAACCGAACACCAGTTTGTGGCGCAGGGCTATAATGCCATGCTCCGTAAAGAGACCACCGCCTGGGCCGGGTGCCTGCAAAGCAATGCACCCTATGCCGTCTGGCGCGGCGCATCAAGCCTGGTCGCCGGTGTTGAGCCGGACTGGGAAGCGCAATTTCTGTCGCTGCCTTGCCCGGTGACGTTGATTTTTGGTGAGCTCTCACTGCCGGATGACGATGTGGATAATCTGAAGCTGAAGGGCGTTGAGGTCAAAATCATCCCTGCGGCGGGGCACTCCATGTCGTGGGAAAACCCGTCGGCACTGGCGCAGGCGTTAGCGGAGTGTATGGCGGCGTAATTATCGTCGCGGAATACAGGCCGGGTAAGCGCAGCGCTACCCGGCAAGAAAGGCCGCTACAGGATTAAAGCCCGCAGTGCCCGACGTGCGTCAGGCTGAACATCATGCGGGTGCTGATAATTAATGTTTTCGATTGCCCGGCTATAGAGGGCAACCAGCCAGTCGTAAACGTACGCGGTGGCCGCATGAACAGGCTGCTCCCCCAGACGCGTCAGGCGCGGTGCGGCACTGCTGACGACGGGCGTAACAAAGATTGCCTGACCTTTGCGAATGCGGCTTGCGGGGCGTTCTGCTGACGGGGTCTGGTCGTAACCCAGCCAGCCAACGAAATTCCCTATCACCGCATGCAGCTGCGCCGCGCTGCTTTTATCCGCGTCGACAATTCGCTGAAGCTGTTGCGGGAGATTAAGCCGGTAGCTGGTTACCACCAGCACATCCGCGATTTGCTGCAGCACCGCGGGCTCCAGACCAAGACGGGCGGCGGTAGCTTCATTGCGGCTCCACTGGCGCAGATGATTTATCCATACTCTGTGCGCCAGGCGCGCTTTGTCTTTTGTCTGGAATCGTCCTGCGCTTTCCTGGGCGTTATCGGCGAACAGATCGATGGTGTCCGTGAACAGCCCGTTCACCTGCTCCTCGCGCGGTTGCTGAACGGCGAGCAGCGTTTCAAAGGCTTTTAGCGGCGGCAGCAGGCCCTCAAGCAGCTCGCCGTGACGGGCGGCGCTGCTTTGCAGCGTGCGCACCATGTCTTCGGCCTGAGCACGTCGTGTACCCGGTTCCTCAACCAGCGGCGCCAGATAGCTTTGCATCAGCGACGCGATCTCCTGCCGCAGCAGGTTTTTCAGCGTGCCAAGGCGCTTCTGCCGCTGTGCCGGGAGCGTCGCCTGAGACAACCACTCAATGACGCGCTGCATGCTGTGGCTGTCCAGCGCCTGCAGAGTTCCCCAGCGCAGGCCTGGCTTGCCCAGCAGATGCTGTACGGCTTCATCGAGATTCTGTCGGGTAGTGAAACGAGCGTCATGCGGTGTGATCGCCCACACCAGCCCCGGCAGGGCAGACTCCTCGGCAGGCTGGGTCTCTTTAATCCAGTTAATTAACACTTTTGCTTTTTGGGCCGTCTGCTCGTGCCGCGCTGTCGCGTTGCAGATAACCAGCACATCCGGCTGGAGCTGCTGGCGGTAATGTTCAAGCAGCCACTGGCATTTAGCCTGTACTAAAGGATCGGCACTGCCGTCTTCAAAGACCGGAATATCAATGATATCAACGTTATCCAGCGCGCCATTCTCAACCGGCAAGACCAGCTCGCGGGTAAGGAAGGCAAGCACGTCGACCGGGATGCTGATAGCGTTGAGCATTTCACCGTTGTTCAGCGGATGAAGCAGCGTCTCCTGAGTTTCCTGCTGGGTTAAGGTACCGTGCGTCAGGAACCCTTCACCAGGCAGACCAAAGCTGTCCACCAGCAGGCTCAGCGGCGCAGCCAGCTCGCTCGCATGGCTGGTCTGATGCAGCACGTGGGCAAGCTTCAGCCACTGCTGGGTTAACTCCTGTTGCTCGCCCCACAGCAGCGACCAGACGCTGGCGCGGGTGCTGAGATCGAGCGATGGCACCAGCTGGGCAAACTCATGCCACAGGGCGTCATCAATTTGCTGTCTCGCGGCGGGTACCGTGCTTTGCCAGAAACGCGAAATCGCACCCACATCCTGCGCCGTGATGCCGGGCACGCTCTGCGGCTGGCGAAGGCCACGCCATTTCTCCAGACGCGTCTCAATGACAGCCTTATCCACCGCGCGCATCTGCGGGTGCAGCGTCGTGCGGGCAATAAACAGTTGTACCAGTTCGGCCTCGGTGACCAGGCTCAGACGCAGCGGAAACGCCTCATCCGCTACCTCCGGGGTGTCTCGGGTGAAGCGCACGGCCATGTTGGTCAGGGCATGCCCTGGGTTAATATGCGAAAAATAGTCAAAGGTGCGCTGGCCCGGCATCACGGCCAGGCGCCCGTTACCGCTGCCGCATAGCGACAGCAGCAGGTGCGCTTTGGCGCTCTGAGAATGGCCGTAAAGCCCAATGCTGCTCCGGCGGGTCAGGGCGCGTTCAATGGCCTGCTCCCGCGCCTGCGCCGCGTTGATACGAGCAAGCAGGGCATCAGCATCGTTATCCAGCACAGGGGCGTTCAGGCGCGTCTCATTAATCCACCCGATCAAGGCCTGGGTGGTGGTCGTGGTCGCTGTCATTTCAGGTATACGCTCCCGCTGTCGATCCAGTAGTGGCTACCGCTGTGTCGGCGATCGGCCAGGGTATTCAGTTTGAAGGTTAACGCGTCAGGCGCAACCGGCGTGCCGTCCTGCAGCCAGGCATCGCTGAGCTCGAAGGACTCAGGGCCCTCTAATTTGCTGCCGCCGCAGAGCTTAAGCCTCACGTTAAGCACGCCGTCGCCGGCAATCGCTTTTGCCAGTTCAGCCGAGTTGATGCTGAGCGTATAAAGCGGCGTGGCGGGCCAGCGCGCGTTCGCCAGCTGGCGGAAGCCGAGGGTTACGTTACCGCGCAGCGGGAAGTGCAGCCGCGCGTCAAGCTTCGCGCCGGGTTTATCGAGATCGATATCCTGATACCAGACGTTTTCCTCGCGCAGGGTATTGACGGTGTTATCCAGCACGCCCAGATAGCGCACGGTGGAATAGGCGCCAATGTCCGCGGCCTTAAAGTTAAAGCGCGGCAGACGCAGATCGAGCGCCAGGCTGCAGAGCATGGCCCCCACCGCGGCGGTCGATTTCGGGTTGCCTATGCGCCCCTGCTGGCTGAAGGGATACCACTCGTGAACCTGATATTTATCCAGCCAGACGATGCGGTTGACCGGCACCGGCTGCAGATGCCGAATCAGCGCCTGAACGCCCGGCAGGCAGCCCGGGCGCCCGGTGATGAGCAGAATATCGCAGCTGTAATGGGAAATCGCTTCACACACCGCGTGGAGCGGCGAGGTCAGCGTAAATTGACCGGCCAGCATTGCATCCTGCATTTCGCGGAAGTTCACGTGCAACGGCACGGCGAACAGGTCGAACGCCTCTGAGCCCGCCGGCAGGGCATGATCGATTGCCTGCTGAAGATAGTTCATCACGTTGCGGGTTGGTTTCTGCGCAAGGAGCTCGCCAAAGGTGGCATGCAGGCCCGCCAGCGGATCGTCAATATCGCTGGCTTCCCACGCGGAAAGAATGGCATGGCCAATCGGCATAAAGAGCTGAAGCGCCGTTTGCTGGCGCAGTACCGCCTGGGTATCAATACGCCCGGAGTCGCCGAACAGCGACGCCATCAGCAGCGAGGCGTCCGCAATGCCGGATTTCTGCAGCTGCGTTTGCAGGGCGGGCAGGACATAGCGCTGAATCACGTCCAGCAGGGTATCGTCGCCCGCCACCTTGAACCCTTCGCGGAACAGCAGCTGCGGGATGATTTTGACGTTATTACCGGAGCCGTCATCAAGCTGGTAGTGGGTTATTGCCATATCCGTGGTGCCACCGCCGATGTCGATAGACGCGACGCGTAATGCGCGGCCCGGCTGCACGCCCGGCTCAGGTTCACGATCCGTGCGGGCGAGGGAGGCGAAAAAGGCTTCCGTCTGGCCGCCAAAACGGGAAATCGCTTCGTTATACAGCCAGACCAGCTGACCGCAGCTGGCTTCATCCCACTCCATCTGGATCTCAGGGACCGGCACCACGCTTTTTTCCTGCTGCTTGCGGGTGGCAAAATCTTCATCCTGTGGGTGCCAGCCCATCGCTTTCCAGACGATGGCAATGGCTTCAAACATGCGGCGACGGAAAATCTCGCGCTCCTGCTTCGGCATGGCCGAGGGCAGGGTCAGGATCAGGGTGCGCAGCTGGCGCGGCGAGGCCGGGAAGCCCAGGCGCAGGCGGGTGGCGACGCTGTTGATCTGGCCCAGCGCCTGCGCCAGCAGCTCGCACAGCATGTGCGTCATCAGCGTGCTGCGGCTGTACTGCGGCGAAAAGACCGGCAGCCGCTCGTCCTGCGGCAGCGTAAACAGCGGCTCACCGTCATCGTTCATCAGGTTCATCAGCGGAAACGCCGTGGCGAGCGGTTCACGCTGGGTTTTGCCGTTCATCTGGCTGAAGCGCCAGTCCTGCACGACAGGCGTTTCATCCCACAGGTAGCGGCGCGGGCTGGAGATGCCGCTGTTACCTTCGGTTCCCAGGCGCTGCATCGCCAGCTTGCGGGCTTCATCGCCCACGCGAACAATCGACGGCCAGACAAACGCATCTTCGCGACCGCTTTCCACCGAGAAGTGCTGTTTGCCAAAACGCGCTTCGGAAAATTCAAGACGGCTGGTAAAGAGAGGCTCGTTCAGGAACTGCGGCTCGCTTAACGAACGAACCTGCAGCTCGGCGGTCTGCCGAAGCCCGTCGTTTGCATCACCGTGGTCTTCAATAATGACGCCGCAGGTGTGGGTGTTGCCCACGTCGAGGATCAGGTCGACCGGAATGGCAGGCGTGCTGAGCGTGTGGGTGACAAATTTCACTTCCGGAACGGTGAGCTGTTCACCGAGCATGGTCAGTACATTGAGCCAGTGGGCCTGATATTCAAAACTGCGCATCGCCTGATGCAGGTCGCGTTCAGAGCGGTTTTCAACGCCGTCGGCATACTGGGTAAATGCCTCGCGCAGCCAGCCGTCAATCCAGGTCTGGTCGAGGAAGCTTTCTACCTCACTATCGCGCCACGCCAGCGCAAAGCGGGTTCCATTCAGAATATCGTTTTCAACCGGCGACAGGGCGGAGGTGGCATGCTCCGCGATCTGGCTGTCGAGCGCGAGGGTGACGCGGTGCGAGTTGCCTGCCGTGTCGGGCTTCTCGAGCTTGCGCACCTGAACGCGCGCCCAGTTATCCGGTCCTTCCACAAAGGTCCGCGGTGGATTGAAGCGCAGGAAGGGCACGGGAAGCCAGACGCCGTCCAGCACGGCAAGGGACTGATGCAGCGGAATGGTGGTTTCCGGTTTAACCACTTCAGGCTGACCGCCGTTCGTCCCCGGCAGGGTATAGCGCCCGTTCACCAGGTCGAAATCGAGTCGCAAAAGGGGGCCGTTCGCGGTTTTACGTACGAAGCGCCCGTTGCTGGCGGTGTCCTGCGGCGTCAGGCCGAAATCCAGGAACTGCACGCCGCTGTTGGCAATAAGCGTGACGCTTTGTTTATAGTCGCAAAGATTTACCAGCATAGGATCAGGCACCTGCTTTCTTGAACGTCAGTGGGACGACGGTGTTGGCGTCATAGCGAGCGCGACATTCTGCGATATCGCTGGCCCCGGCTTTACAGGCGACTTCCGGCATCGGGTAGCGGGAACCGTCGGTGCAGCGGGCATTGCCGCGACTTTTAATCATCAGCTCGCCATTGCTGTGCAGCCCGGAGAAAATCTCCGCGCGGCAGACAATGTTGTCGCCGTGCACGACGCGGGCGAAACCTTTATTGTTCTGGATTTGATAGCGCATTGACGGCGGCTTGCCGGTGACCGGATCTTTCACGTCGAGAACCGCGCGCCAGGTACCGTTCAGGAAGCGCGTCGACCCGGCTTTCACCTGACCGGCTTCCATCACCATGGCATCTTTCGGGATCGGAACAATTACCACCGGTGCGGCTTCAGGTGCAGGAGCGGGTTCTTTTTCTTTACTGGCGACGACCTCAGCCTGATGCAGGGGGAGATTCATAGCCAGCGGCTCTACCGCTTTGATCGGCTGCGGTGCAATAGCCACGGGCTCAGGAGCCGGTGCCGGAGCGGGCTCTGCCGAAGGGGCCTGTTTTGGCCACAGCAGCGGCGCGGCAACGGCTGCCACAATCACGGCGGCAACCGGCAGGGTCCACAGGGGAACGCGACGTTTTTTCGTGACGGCAACAGGCGCAGGTTCCTGAGCGGGTTGCGCAACAACCGGCGCGAGCTCCGGCTCATACAGTTCTTCCGGCGTAATACGCACGGCGGCGACGGGCGCAATCAGCGGCTCGTCTGCTTTTTCAAAGGTGATGGCCGGTTCGGGCGCGGGTTCTGGCTCGGGCTCTTCAATCACAACGGGGGCAGGCTCGGGGATCAACGCTTCACGCAGGCAGTCGAGCACATCGTCGCGCGCATTTTCGTTCAGGTTTACAAAACCCCAGAAGCAAATAATCGGCTTTCCTGCGACCAGGAAAACAAAATTCTCGCCGGGAAACTGAAACGCTTTCGACAGCAGCGAGCCGAAAAGCTGCTGCGCGGTTTTGGGCGACTGGAGGCATTTCTTGCTTAACGACTCAACGCTGGCAAGCGTGTTTTCCAGATAGCGCAGGGCGCGACAGCGGTCGTCTTCACTGGCCGCCTTCCAGCTGGTGACGCTTCCCTCAACGGGGGAATACCAGTCCACGCGGTCGCCGCTGTCGTTGACCTGAGGAATAGCCAGACAGTCCACTATGGCCTGCTGTTTGCGCAATCGAAGCGCTTCCCGGATTTGTAACGCTGATTCAAAAACGGCCTGTCCGCCGCCGCCAACGGCCTGAAAATCATCCAGATTACCGCTGCGTAAAAGAGTTTTTGCCACGATTTGATCCCATATACTTCTTCACACCGTTACTTTAACGAAACGAGGAAGCAAACAAACGGAGGAAGAGACGCTAAAAGCGCCGATTTCTTGCGGCATAGATCGTGACGGTTGTGCTTGACGAATAACGTCACTTAAGGCAAATCACCTATTTTTGCACTGGCGGCAAAACCGGCAAAAAACGCGGCTTTAGAATAACCTGATAGTGTTTCGTTATTTGCCAGGTGATAAGGGCTGTGCTGTTATTACTGACCTATATAATAAAACTGTCAGGGTTATAACTATGTCTACAGGGAAAACGCTGCTCGCCCTTGCGCTGAGCGCTCTTTTACCAGCCGGTGCCGCATGGGCGGCAAACAACGACACCCTTATTTACTGCTCCGAGGCATCGCCAGAGTCGTTCAACCCGCAAATCGCCAGCTCCGGCCCGTCGTTCGTGGCCAGCTCTCAGGTTCTGTACAACCGCCTGATCAATTTCGACCCGGTGAAAAATACCCCGGTCCCGTCACTGGCGGAATCCTGGACGATTTCACCGGACGGCAAGACCTATACCTTTACCCTGCGCAAAGGGGTGAAGTTCAACAGCAACAAATACTTCAAGCCGACGCGCGACTTTAACGCCGATGACGTTATTTTCTCGGTGATGCGTCAGAAAGACCCTAAACACCCGTACCATAATGTGTCCCAGGGCAACTACGAATACTTCAACGATGTCGGGCTCGATAAGCTGATTCAGGACGTTAAAAAGGTCGACGATTATCACGTTCAGTTCACCCTGAGTGAACCCAACGCCGCGTTCCTGGCCGACTGGGGAATGGATTTCGCCTCGATCCTCTCCGCCGAATACGCCGATGTGATGCTGAAAAAAGGCACGCCTGAGAACGTAGATACTTGGCCGATCGGTACCGGGCCCTATGTGCTCCAGCAGTACAAGGTGGACTCGCTGATCCGCTACGTCGCTAATCCGAACTACTGGGA
Organism: Enterobacter sp. 725m/11; assembly: GCF_011683705.1. Classification (NCBI taxonomy): domain Bacteria; kingdom Pseudomonadati; phylum Pseudomonadota; class Gammaproteobacteria; order Enterobacterales; family Enterobacteriaceae; genus Enterobacter; species Enterobacter sp. 725m/11. The sequence continues at coordinate 24,914 of NZ_JAAQOK010000024.1, forward strand.
TGGCGAGGTGCCGACCAAACATCTTATCTTCTCCATTACGCCAAACGTGGAAACCCGCCTGGCGAAATTACAGACCAACGAGTGTCAGATTATTCCTGCGCCGTCTCCGGTTCAGTTTGACGTGATTAAAAAGAACAAAGACCTGACGCTGCACTCTGTCGATGCGCTGAACGTCGGCTATCTGGCGTTTAACACCGAGAAAAAGCCGTTCGATAACGTGCTGGTGCGTCAGGCGCTGAACTACGCGACCGACAAGAAGGCTATCGTTAATGCGGTCTTTATGGGCTCCGGTACGGTGGCTAAATCGCCGATCCCGCCAAATATGCTGGGCTTTAATAAAGATCTGCAGGACTACAGCTACGATCCTGATAAAGCAAAAGCGCTGCTTAAGCAGGCCGGGCTGGAGAAGGGCGCAGAAGTCACGCTGTGGTCAATGCCGGTTCAGCGTCCGTATAACCCTAACTCGCGTCGTATCGCGGAGATGATCCAGAGCGACTGGGCGAAAGTCGGCGTGAAGGCCAAAATCGTCTCTTACGAGTGGGGCGAATACCTCTCCGGGATGCGCAAAGGAGAGCACGACTCCGCGCTGTTCGGCTGGATGTCCGATAACGGCGACCCGGACAACTTCGCCGATGTGCTGCTGGGCTGCAACAGCATTAAAACCGGATCAAACGCCGCGCGCTGGTGCGATAAGGGTTATGATGCCCTGGTGCAAAAAGCGAAGCTGACCAGCGATCCGGCCGAGCGTGCGAAACTGTACGGCCAGGCGCAGGAGATTTTCTACCAGCAGGCACCGTGGATCGCGCTGGCAAACGGCAAAACGTTCTTTGCAACCCGCAGCAACGTGACCGGATACAGCGTGAGCCTGATGGGCAGCGATTTCTCTAAAGCGAAGCTGAACTAAGCATTTATTGCCGGGTAAGGCGTAAGCCGCCACCCGGCAAAAACAAGGAGTGACAATGTCACATTTAAACGAAGTTACCGCCCGCGTGGATGCCGCCATCGAAGAGAGCGTCATCGCCCACATGAACGAACTGCTGATTGCATTGAGCGATGATGCCGATCTCAGCCGTGAAGACCGTTACGCCCAACAGCAGCGTCTGCGTACCGCGATTTCGCACCACGGTAAGCAGCACAAAGAGGAGATGGACGCGCGCCAGGAACAGCTGACCAAGGGCGGCACCATACTGTAATCAAAACTGGCGTCGCGCTACCAGCCAGGCCCCGACGACCAGCATCACCGCGCCGCATACCGGGCCGATCAGCGCGCGCAGGGGAATGCCATGGCTTCTCAGCACGTCAAGGACCAGCCCGCCAATCAACTGGCTTGCGACCAGCACCGCGATGGTCGTTGCCGCGCCCACGTTCTGGTAGCCGCTGATGCTGGCAAACACAAAAAACGACCCCAGCAGCCCCGGGATCAGCGTCCACCAGCGCACCGTTGCGGCCAGCTCACTGAACCCGGCGAAGCCCTGCTTCAGCAGCAGAATGCTGACAAACAGCACAATGCCGACCAGAGAGTTCAGCAGCATTGCGATAAGAATGGTGGAGGAGGACTGGGTGATACGCACCATTAAGGTGTTTTGCACCACCAGACCGATCCCCGCCGCCACCAGGAACGCCAGCGTCAGCGACTGATTCATGGGATTGCGTCCGGGTCGCAGCGCTCGTCCAGCTGCAGCTGCATAAAGGTTAAGTCCAGCCAGCGGCCAAACTTGGTTCCCACCTGCGGCATCTGCCCCGTGGTCACAAAACCGAGCGTTTCGTGGAGGTGAATCGAGGCCTTATTTTGCGCTTCAATGCCGGCCACCATCACGTGTTTGCCGATGGCGCGGGCCTCGTTGATCAGCGCTTTCATTAACGTGCGGCCAATGCCTTTACCCTGATGCTCCGGATGGACATACACCGAATGCTCAACCGTGTGACGAAAGCCGTCGAAGGCGCGCCAGTCGCCGAAAGAGGCGTACCCGGTAACCACACCATTTTCCTCAGCTACCAGAACCGGGTAACCCGCGAGCGTGCGGGCCTCGAACCAGGCGATTCGGTTATCGGTATCAACGGTTTTATCGTTCCAGATCGCGGCAGTATGCAGCACCGCATGGTTATAGATCTCTCCTATCGCAGCGCAGTCTTCTTTACAGGCGTGACGAACGATCATGATTAAACCTCTGTATGTTGTTTACTATAGTATTACGCTATAGATATGATATTACACAACTGTATCGTCAGAGCGCTACGTGAGAATGATTATGAGCCCCATTGAAACGGCCTTCAGACGCTTTAGTATGACGTTATGAACACAATAACAGACACAATGAATCAGCGTATTAGCGCCAGAATTCGCCTCGAACGTGAATCACGCGGCTGGTCTCTTAGCGAGCTGGCCGAGCGGGCAGGCGTATCTCGCGCCATGATCCACAAGATAGAGCGCGGCGACAGCAGCCCGACGGCAACCTTGCTTGCCCGCCTGTCAGGCGCGTTCGGGATCAGCATGTCGACCCTGATTGCCAGGGCCGAGATGCAGGAGGGAAAACTCCTGCGCCTGGCGAACCAGCCCGTCTGGCGCGATCCGCAAACCCACTACCTTCGTCGCCACGTTTCTCCCCGTACCGATCTGCCTATCGACCTCGTTCAGATTGAGCTACCCGCGGGGAGCGACGTCCCGATGCCGGCGTCCTCCTACGCGCTCGCGCGGCAGCTGATCTGGCTGCAGTCCGGCGAGCTGGTATTCCAGGAGGGCGATACTCGCCACGAGATGAAGGCCGGAGACTGTCTGGAGCTGGGGCCGCCAAACGACTGCCGTTTTATCAACGAAACGAACGAAACCTGCATCTATCTTGTGGTCCGGCTTAACCAGTCTGCCTCGTAATGTTAAGGCGATAATGCCGATCGTGAGCCAGGCTGTAATGACATTTGTACCAGAAGGAGAATCCGATGAATCAATCTGTTTCGCAAAACCGCCGCTGGGTGCTGGCCTCTCGCCCACAGGGCGCGCCGGTGGCGGAGAATTTTCGTCTGGAAGAGCAGCCCGTTCCTGCACCTCAGGCGGGGCAACTGCTGCTTCGCACCGTATGGCTGTCGCTGGACCCTTACATGCGGGGCCGCATGAGCGATGCGCCATCCTATTCTCCGCCGGTTGAGATTGGTGCGGTGATGGTAGGGGGAACGGTTAGCCGCGTTGAGCAGTCAAACCACCCCGACTTTAAAGCGGGTGAATGGGTGCTGAGCTACAGCGGCTGGCAGGAGTACGCGCTTTCGGACGGCAGCGGCCTGGTCAAGCTGGGCGATAATCCCACCCATCCCTCCTGGGCGCTGGGCATTCTTGGGATGCCAGGCTTTACCGCCTATATGGGGTTGCTGGATATCGGACAACCGCAAGCGGGTGAAACGCTGGTGGTCGCCGCCGCGACGGGCCCGGTTGGGGCGACAGTCGGGCAGATCGGTAAAATCAAAGGCTGCCGCGTGGTCGGGGTAGCCGGTGGGGCAGAAAAATGCCGCCACGCCGTTGAGGTTCTTGGGTTTGACGTGTGTCTCGATCACCACGCGGCGGATTTTGCTGAGCAGCTGAAACGCGCCTGCCCGAAAGGCATTGATGTCTACTTTGAAAACGTCGGCGGGAAAGTGTTTGACGCCGTGCTGCCGCTGCTGAATACCTCCGCGCGCGTGCCGGTGTGTGGCCTGGTGAGCGGCTACAATGCAACGAGGCTGCCTGACGGACCGGACCGTTTGCCGCTTCTGATGGGCACTATTCTGAAGAAACGCATCCGGATGCAGGGCTTTATCATTGCCCAGGACTACGGCCACCGCATTCATGAGTTTCAGGAAGAGATGGGGCGCTGGGTGCAGGAGGGTAAAATTCACTATCATGAACAGGTGACGGACGGGCTGGAAAACGCGCCTGAAGCGCTGATTGGCCTGCTGGAAGGAAAAAACTTCGGTAAAGTCGTGATTCGCGTCGCGGGTGACAATAAATAAAAGGCATTATGGCGGGGTTTCCCGCCATATTTATTTGTGAAGATACGATATATTGTCTTTAATTAACGGACATGGCTTTTCGCGCCATCATCCCGGATGAGCCCGAAACCGATAAAAAAAACACATTTTGCATTTTTTGCTGTTTTACGTACTTCCCACCACCAGGCATGACGATACAGGATATATCGGACCAGCGTCGTTTTATTAAAACTGGCGTTTAAAAATAGCATTAAGTTTTAGCTACAGGAATTGAACATGCTTGATTTGGATCACTTAGAAAAAGCCCAAAGGATCAGTCTTACCATGCAAGTTGAACTCAGTTTGAAAGGAGCGTTAATTACAGGCTCCCTTAAACCGGGTGCACGACTGATTACGAAAGAGATCGCCGATAAATTAGGAACCAGCATTACCCCAGTGCGCGAGGCGCTACTGCGTCTGGTGTCAGCAGGGGCATTACATGCCACGCCGGCACAGGCATTTCTGGTGCCAGAGGTGACGCTGGACCGTTATAACGAAATCAACGCTATTCGCAAGCAGCTTGAACCCATGGCGGTTGCCGCAGCCTGTCAGAATATGTCTGACCAAAAGATCGAGACGTTGCGCAAATTGTCGGAAGCGTTTCATGAGGCCATGCGCAACGGGAACGTTCAGCAGGCATTGCAGGCAAATCGCATCTTCCGCTTTACGCTTTATCAGTACGCGGAAATGCCCACGCTGAATGCATTAATTGAACAGCTATGGGTGCGCATCGGGCCTTGCATTAACTATCTGCACCGGGAGCTTAATGACATTAAGGAAGCGACATATCACTATGACGAACTGCTTTCAGCCCTGGAACGCCGGGATGTCGACGCCAGCCAGAAGGCGATTGAAAAATCGATTGATGAAGCGAATACGCTTTTACAGCGACAATATTTTAACTGAGAGATAATTTAACAGAGCGACTATATACCGCGTCTATTTATTTATCTGGTGAATAGCTCCTGGTGGCATTTTGCCATCAGGAGCGTTATTTTCGGTATAAAATAAACTTTACTTATTTGTTACTCGAATCGATAAGACACCGACAGACCCACACCGTAGTTACGGCCAGGCGCTGGCTCGTAATAACGCCCGTTGGATTCGTTGACAATAACCGAGCCAACGTACTCTTTGTCGAACAGGTTATCTACGCGGCCAAAGACGTCCATCCCCCAGTTGCCGTAGTTGAATTTATACCCGGTATTCAGCCCGACCACCGTGTACGATGGCGCTTTCGCCGTGTTCTCGTCGTCGGCCATGATATCGCTCATGTAGCGCACGTCCGAGCCCGCGTACCAGCCCTCTTCAGGCTGCCAGCCAAACGACGCATAGCCCATATTGCGGGCAATGCCCGGCATACGGTTACCGTTACAGTCCGCGTCGCCGCAGACGTTGGTCCGGTAGGTGGCATCAAGGTAGGTCCACGCCATTTTCAGCTTCCAGTTCTCAGCAAACTGCTGATCGAGAGACACTTCGACTCCCTGACGGCGGGTCTTTCCGGCATTTTTATAGCTTGTGCGGCCACCAGAGCTGGCATCCACCACGATCTCGTCATCCGTATCGGTGCGGAACAGCGCTGCCGTCAGCAGGCCATTGCCAATGCGGGTTTTGCTGCCCACCTCATACGTGTTGTTCGTGGAAGGCTGCAGGCCGATATTCAGGCCGCCCTGGTTATCGGCGCGATACGAAAGCTCGTTGATGGTTGGCGTTTCGAACCCACGCCCTGCGGCAGCGTAGAGGTTCCACGCGTCCGTCACCGCATACTTCACGGAGCCCGCCGGGAGCCACTTGTGATAGCTCGCGTCACCGCTGTCGTCGCCGTTGCCCGGCGTAACGTAATGGTCGTTAGAATCAAACCAGACCGAGCTATAACGCACGCCCGCATCCACGGACAGTTTCTGCGTCAGCTGCCAGCTGGTCTGCAGGTAAGGGTCGACGTTCCACATCAGGTTACGTTCGTTCCGGCGTTTATCACCCTTCACGCCGTAGTCCGGCACGCCGTTGTTCATCACGAAGTTCTCGTACCCGCGACGATCTTCACTCATGTTTTCATAGTTCAGACCGGTGGTGAAGGTGACCGGCACCAGCAGCTCGCCGCGGTGCGTCCAGCGGGTATCAACCCCCTGATAATGACGCTGCATATCGATCACGCCGCCGGAGTGAGAAGGCCTCAGCTGCGGCTGGTAGGGAATCGACTGGTACTGGGTCATTTCACGCTCGCCGGCGTACATCATCACGCTGAGATCGTCCTGAGCGCTAAGCTGGCGGTCGTAACGCAGCCCCGCCTGAGTCTGCTTGATGGTCTTGCGCGTGTTGTACTGATCGCCGCGCGGGGACTGACGCGGGTTATCCTGCCACTCCTGATAGCTCAGCCCGCCCGGATCGTTGGCTTTCATGTCCACGCTGTTAAAAATCAGCGTTAGCTTGCTGGCATCGTCAATGCGTACGCCCAGTTTGGCATTAGCGAGATTCTTCCGCGCGCCGCTGTGGTCGCGGTAGCCTTTAGTGGTGAAGCGAGTGGTGGATACGGTGTAATCCACGTCGCCGGCATGGGTACCATCGCCCATTGCGCCGGTGGCTTTCATGCCGTAGCGCCAAGTCCCGTAACTGCCGTAATAGCTGCTTGCCTCGATGGTCGGCGGCTGCTGCCCGGTTTGCGTATTGATGTTAATCACGCCGCCAGAGGCGTTGCCATACAGGGCGGAGAAGGGACCGCGCAGCACCTCAACGCTGTCAATGCTGGAGAGATCGATGTTGGAGGTCTGGCCCTGTCCGTCCGGCATGGTGGCTGGAATACCGTCGACGTACATGCGAATGCCGCGCACGCCAAACGTTGAGCGGGCACCAAACCCGCGCATCGAAAGCTGGAGATCCTGAGCATAGTTCTGACGGTTCTGAATCTGTAGTCCCGGAACGCTGCCAAGCGATTCGGAGAGATTAATGCGCGGCGCAGCGTGGCGCATATCCTCGCCATTCACGACGCTGACCGCCGCCGGAGTATCAAGCTCTGATACGGTTTGCGGCGTGGCGCTGACGATCATGGTCTGTTCCTCTGCGCTCATCGCGCTTAGAGGCGCAAAAACAACGGGAACCAGCAGCAGCGGGAGAGATGCCTTACGGGCAGATATGATTTTCATGAGTAAAACCGGTTGTGATGTATAAACGAACCAAATGGAACATGTCCATACATGTTAAAGGTTTTGTAAATGTTTTGAAAACTATAACCGCACATTGCGTTAATGAAAGGCAATAGGGAAAAGAAAAACTCCACTTTTAACTTATTAATGATTACTATTCTCATTATCAAAACGGCAATGCCATGACGTTGCCAGCCGGAAGCGATGTCTGCAGTACCCCCAATTTTCAAAAAAGGAATTGTTATGTCTTTACGCCATCTGTGCTCGCCACGCCTGAGTACGTCTCTGCTGTCTGCCGCTTTACTGTTTGCCGGAACCTTCCAGGCGCATGCCGCCGAAGAGATGCTGCGTAAAGCGGTGGGTAAAGGTGCCTATGAAATGGCGGTCAGCCAGCAGGAGAACGCGCTGTGGGTTGCGACGTCGCAAAGCCGTAAACTCGACAAGGGTGGCGTTATCTATCGCCTCGATCCTGCTACGCTGGAGGTGACGCAGGCCATTCATAGCGATCTCAAACCGTTTGGCGCCACCCTTGACGGCGCGACGCAAACCCTGTGGCTGGGTAATACGATCAACGGCGCGGTGACGGCCATTGATGCGAAAACGGGCGACGTGAAAGGCCGACTGGTGCTTGATAGCCGCCAGCGCAGTGAAACCGTCAAGCCGCTGCAGCCGCGCCAGCTGGTGGCGGATGACGCGAGCAACACGATTTACATCACCGGTGTCGGCAAAGAGAGCGTGATTTGGGTCGTGGATGGCGCAACGCTGAAGCTGAAAGAGACCATTGCCAATACCGGCACATACAGTACCGGTTTGGCGCTGGATGCAAAGGCGAAACGCCTGTACACCACCAATGCAGACGGTGAGCTGGTCACCATTGATACCGCCACCAACAAAATCCTGAGCCGCAAAAAAGTGCAGGACGACGGAAAAGAGCACTTCTATCTGAACCTGAGCCTGGACACCGCCGGTCAGCGCGCGTTCCTGACCGATTCAAAACAGCCGGAAGTGCTGGCGGTGAGCCTGAAAGACGGCAGCGTGATCGAGAAAATCGCCGCACCTGAATCCCTGTCCGTTCTGTTTAATCCGGCTCGCAATGAAGCCTACGTGACGCACCGTGAGGCCGGCAAGGTGAGCGTGATTGACGCGAAGACCTACAAAGTAACGAAAACGTTCGATACGCCGGTCTACCCGAACAGCCTGGCGCTCTCTGCGGATGGCAAAACGCTTTACGTGACGGTGAAGCAGAAATCTACCCGCCAGCAGGAAGCGACCCGGCCTGACGATGTGATTCGTATCGCGCTGTAACATAAAAAAGGGAAGGCATATGCCTTCCCTTTTTAATGCCTGTGTGATGCTTAACGCGAGGTCTCTTCCACCAGCGGCGCGTCGTGTTTTTCATCGTCTGGATGAACCGGCGCGGTGCTGTGAATTTCGTGAACGCGCTTACGCACGCCGAACCAGCCAGCGATCAGCAGCACGGCCAGCAGCGGGATGGTGGCGATGGTATAGGTGCCGTTCGGGTAGTCGAACGCCATCAGCACCAGCACGCTGAACAGGAAGAGCAGGGTGAGCCAGGAGGTCACCGGCGCGCCCGGCAGCTTAAAGCTGATATCTGCGGCTTTGCCTTCTTTAATGGCTTTACGCAGACGCATCTGGCAGACCACGATAAAGGCCCAGGAAGCGATAATGCCGAGTGCGGCCACGTTCAGAACGATCTCAAAGACCTGAGACGGCACCAGATAGTTCAGGAATACGCCGAAGACATACACCACCAGCGTGGCAAGAATGCCTGCGTAAGGCACGTGCTGCTTGCTCATCTTCGACATGAACTTCGGCGCTGAACCGCCCATCGACATGGAGCGCAGGATACGCCCGGTAGAGTAAAGACCGGAGTTCAGGCTGGAGAGCGCCGCCGTCAGCACCACGATGTTCATGATGCTGCCCACGTAAGGCACGCCGAGCTTCGAGAAGAAGGTGACGAACGGGCTCTGGCCGGCCTGATAGGCGTTCCACGGCAGCAGCAGAACCAGCAGCACCACGGAGCCGACGTAGAACAGACCGATACGCCAGATCACGCTGTTGATGGCTTTTGGCACCATCGTTTGTGGGTCTTTACATTCGCCCGCAGCGGTACCGACCAGCTCAATAGAGGCAAAGGCAAACACCACGCCCTGCACCAGAACCAGCGCAGGCAGCAGACCGTGCGGGAAGAAACCACCGTTATCGGTTATCAGGTGGAAGCCGGTAGCATTGCCATCCAGCGGCTTGCCGCTGCCGAGGAATACGGTACCGACCACCAGGAAAATCACAATGGCGAGCACTTTGACCAGCGCAAACCAGAACTCCATCTCGGCGAACCACTTCACGCCGATCATGTTCATGGTGCCGACGATCGCCAGCGCGCCAAGGGCAAAGACCCACTGCGGCACATCACCGAACGCGCCCCAGTAGTGCATATACAGCGCAACGGCGGTGATATCGACGATACCGGTCATCGCCCAGTTGACGAAGTACATCCAGCCTGCCACGTAGGCGGCTTTTTCACCGAGGAATTCTCGGGCGTAAGAGACGAAGCTTCCGCTGGAAGGGCGATGCAGTACCAGTTCACCCAGCGCGCGAAGAATGAAGAAAGAGAAGATCCCGCACACCAGATAGACCAGGGCGAGAGCCGGGCCCGCCATCTGTAGACGCGCGCCAGCACCTAAAAATAGACCCGTTCCGATAGCGCCGCCGATGGCGATCATTTGAACCTGACGGTTGCCCATCGCTTTGTGGTAGCCCTCTTCGTGGGAGTTCAACCAGCGACGTTTCGCAGCGTGATGATCGGCTGCGCTTTTATTGCTTGTTTTCATTGAGTTACCTGTTTGCCTGTCTGAACCATTATCGTGATAGTCCTGCCTGGCAGAGCGCAATACAAACGATTGCTTCTGCGCAAACACATGCCGCCTTCCCAGTCATTCTGCGTATGGATAAGGCGAAACATGGCGAGGCATCCTACCTGCAATTGATAAGCGACGCAAAATATAACCGTGCCGAAAGTGATGCACGTCGAAGGAAATCGTGTGGTCAGAGCAGACAAGGTTTACAACGCGCTGAATCGTGATGAGTTTTTAGTCAAAACAATCGCGACGTTGTTTATTTAATCATCAGATTCCCTTAATTATTACCAGATGGTATAAATTTTTACTGCCGCAGGGCATCGAGAAGCAACCTGAACGCGGTTGTGTGCTGTCGACGGCTTGGATAATACAGGTGATATCCTTCAAACGTGGGGCACCAGGACTCAAGGACCCTGACGAGCCGTCCGTGCTGAAGGGCGTCCAGGACCGAGGACTCGGGCACGTAGGCTAATCCGAGGCCACTCTCCGCCGCGTCGATGCGCTGCGACAGATTACTCAGCGTAAGCTGTCCTTCAACCCGCACCCGAAGCTCGCGCCCGTCGCGCTCAAACTCCCAGTCATACACTGCCCCTCGGGTGGGCAGGCGGAGATTGATACAGCGGTGTTCACCCAGCTGCTCCGGCACGAGCGGCACGCCAAAACGAGCCAGGTAATCCGGGGAGCCGACGACCGCCATGCGCATGTCCGGCGCTATTCGCACCGCAATCATATCTTTTGCCACCTGTTCACCCAGGCGTACCCCCGCGTCGAAGCGGCCATCGACGATATCTGTCAGGCCGTTGTCGACCGTCACTTCGACGTTGATTTCAGGATACTGCAGCATAAAAGCCTTCAGTGCCGGCCAGAGCACGGCGTCCATCGCGTGCTCGCCGGCGACGATGCGGATAGCGCCTGCGGGTTTGTCGCGGGTGCTGCAAAGCGCCGTGAGTTCCTGTTCGATCTCCTGCAGATGCGGGCTGAGGCGCGAAAAGAGCTGCTCACCCGCGGGTGTCGGAACCACGCTGCGGGTTGTGCGGGTTAACAGGCGAACGTCTAATCGCGCTTCAAGCTTGCGCATCGCATGACTCAGTGCCGATTGCGAGACGCCCAGCTGCGCCGCTGCGCGCGTAAAGCTGCGCTCGCGGGCCACTACCATAAAGGAGAGCAGGTCGTTGAAATTATCTTTTAGCATTGCGGTTCTATTTATGAATTTCAGTCATGTGTTCTATCTCATTATGTACCCTAATGCTCCAGAATGCTTTGCGCTACTGTTAACGCAACAGTCAACAAGGAGCAAAAGATGAAAATTATCCGCAGCGGTTCATTACCTTCAGCAACAGGCCCGGAGGCCTGGTTTACCGGCGCTGTTCGCATTGACGCGCCCTTTCAGGCGAGCGAACCTGCCAGCGTCGGCGGGGCAACCGTGACCTTTGAGCCGGGGGCGCGCACGGCCTGGCATACGCATCCCCTGGGACAAACGCTGATTGTGACGCAGGGGCGCGGCTGGTTACAGGCGTGGGGCGAAGAGGCGGAAATCCTGAATCAGGGCGATATCGCCTGGATCCCACCCGGCGTGAAGCACTGGCACGGCGCAAGTGCGCAAACGGCAATGACGCATATCGCCATTGCCGAAGCGGTAAACGGCAGCCCGGTAACGTGGCTGGAAAAAGTGACCGACGAACAGTACCCGAACGGCTAACCGCCAAAAACGGCAATCGCCTGCTACAGGCGCGGTTGATCAAACAGCAGCACCAGACTGGCCAGTTGCAGACGTTTCTCAGGGAATAAATAGACTGCCAGACAGGAGAGTAACACCGCCGCGGTAATACCAGGAAGCATTTCGTTAACAGAATGAAAACGTTATGATTCGGTCTCATTTTCGTAAATACAGGGAGGCTGAGGTGAAAATTAACGTCATCGGAACCAGCGGAAGTGGAAAAAGCACGCTGGCGAAGCAGATTGCGACCGAACTGGCTATTCCCTATATCGAGATGGACAGACTCTACTGGCGACCCGAATGGCAGGGAACGCCGGACGATGAGTTTCAGGAAAAGCTTGAGCAGGTGCTACAGGCGTCGCCAGACTGGGTACTCGACGGCAACTATAACCGCACGCGGCCCGTTAAATGGCGTAATGTAGACGTTGTCGTGTGGGTGGATTATGGGTTTGTCCGCACCCTCTGGCAGGCCGTCAACAGGGCAATCAAACGGGCCTGGCATAAACACGAGCTTTGGCCCGGAACCGGGAACAAAGAGAGTTTCCGGCGCGCCTTCTTCAGTAAAGAGTCGATTCTCATCTGGACGATGAAAACGTGGCGTAACAACCGCACGCGTTATGAAGCCGATCTGCAAAACCCGCAATATGGGCATATCCGCTTCGTCCATATTAACCGCCGCGGGCAGGCGGAAACGCTGATTGCCGCCTTAAAATCTTATTCTTAGTAGGGTTTTATATATCTGATTTCCGGCAAACCAAATGTAAATTAATTGTTTCTCAGTGGTGAAATACGCCTTTAATAATGTCGACATGTTAAGTTAAACGAGAACGCAACATGTCATGGCGAATCAGCATTCTGGATAAAAGCCCCATCGCTGAAAATGAAACGGCTGCCGATGCGCTGGCGCGGACGTTAGCGCTGGCGCAACAGGCAGAAAATCTGGGCTATCACCGCTTCTGGATTGCCGAACACCACAATACCCCGCAACTCGCCAGCCCCTCGCCGGAACTGCTGATTGCCTGGATCCTCGGGCAAACCAAGCGCATTCGCGTCGGATCCGGCGGCGTAATGCTTCAACACTACAGCCCTTATAAAGTCGCCGAGAACTTCAACGTGCTGGCCGCGCTGGCGCCCGGTCGCGTGGATCTGGGCGTCGGGAAAGCCCCCGGCGGTTTGCCGCTCTCAACCCGCGCGCTTCAGCAGGGCCTGAATCAGCAGGAAAAGGGCAGCTTTGCCGAACAGCTGGCCCAGCTCGACCGCTGGATCCGTCCTGAGCATCTCTCTGTTGAGGAGGCCGTCCGCGCCACGCCGCTGCCGCCGCTGCCCGCTGAGGGTTTCCTGCTGGGCGCGAGCACCGAAAGCGCGCTGCTGGCCGCCAGGCTCAACTGGCACTTTGTGTTTGCCGCACACCTGAACGGCGATCCGGACCTGCTGCGCGAGGTGGTATCGACCTGGCGTGAGAACAGCGCGCGGGAGGTGATTGTGGCGGTGCAGGCGATTGTGGCGCCGACGCAGGCCGAGGCAGACGCGCTGGCGCAGAAGGTGGAGGTGTGGGGCGTTGAGCTGGCAAACGGACAGCGTGTCACCGTGGCCAGCGAAGAGCAGGCCTACGCGTTTGCGCGCCAGGCGGGCAGTGAGCCGGTGCGTATTGCACGCCGGGCGCAGTCGCTGCTGGCGGGCACCGCTGAGTCGGTAGTGGAACAGCTCAACGCGCTGCACCAGCAGTGGGGCATTGACGAATTTATCATCGACACGCCGGTGGCGGAGGGGGGGACGCGCGTCGCGTCGCTGCGACTGCTTGCCGAGGCGCGTCTTAACAAGGAGGTCACCGTATGAGTTTTGGCGAACAGCTGATTGCCTGGCGCCGCGAGCTGCACCAGAACCCGGAGCTGTCCGGCCAGGAGGTCGAAACGACCGCGCGCCTGCGCCAGTGGCTGACGAATGCCGGGATCACCCCGCAGCCTTATGACCTGTCGACCGGGCTGGTGGCGGAAATCGGGACGGGCAGCAGGCTGGTTGCGCTGCGTGCCGACATTGACGCGCTGCCGATAGAGGAGCGCAGCGGCGTGCCGTTTAGCTCACAGCATGCAGGGGTGATGCACGCCTGCGGACACGATATCCACACCAGCGTTATCCTCGGCGCCGCGTTAAAGCTGAAAGAGCGGGAGGCCTCGCTTAACGGCCGGGTGCGCATCCTGTTTCAGCCTGCCGAGGAGAACTTTGGCGGTGCGAAGAGCATGGTGCGTGCTGGTGCCCTGCGTGACGTCAGCGCCATCTTCGGCATGCACAACGAGCCCGGCCTGCCGGTCGGTGAGTTCGCCACCCGCGGCGGACCGTTTTATGCCAACGTCGATCGCTTCGTGATCCGCATCACCGGCAAAGGCGCACATGCGGCCCGCCCGCACGAAGGCAACGACGCCATTGTGCTGGCGAGCCAGCTGGTGACGGCGCTGCAAAGCGTCGCCAGCCGCAACGTCAATACGCTGGACTCGGTGGTGCTGAGCGTCACCCGCATTGCAGGGGGTAACACCTGGAACGTGCTGCCGGAAAGCGTCGAGCTGGAGGGCACGCTTCGCACCCACCGCACGGAGGTTCAGCAGAACGTGAAGGCCCGCGTGGGCGAAATCGCCGCCGGGTTTGCCAGCGCCTTCAGCGCGCAGATCGACATCACCTGGTATGCCGGGCCCACCGCGCTGGTGAACGACGAGCGCTGGGCCGACTTCGCCACCTCGGTCGCGCGTGAGGCCGGTTATGAAACCCGGCACGCGGAACTGCATATGGGCGGGGAAGATTTTGCGGTCTACCTGCAGTCTGTTCCCGGCGCGTTTGTCAGCATCGGCAGCAACAGCCCGTATGGTTTACACCACCCGGCGTTTAATCCTGACGAAGCCCTGATTGAGCCCGCAGCCCGCTATTTTGCACAGCTGGCGGAAAAAGCCCTGCAACACGTTTAATTCTGGAGAGGTAAATATGTCTGCACATCGTCAACTGCGGCTTGGGACCATTTTGCATGGTGCATCGGGCAATATGTCCGCCTGGCGTCATCCGGCGGCGGTCGCGGATGCCAGCATTAATTTTGAATTTGTAAAAGAGACGGCGTTAAAAGCGGAGGAGGGCAAACTCGATTTTTTATTCGTTGCCGACGGTCTTTATATAAATGAGAAATCCATTCCGCATTTTTTAAACCGCTTTGAGCCGTTAACGGTATTATCCGCGCTGGCAAGCATCACCACGCGTCTGGGGCTGGTGGGAACATTATCCACCTCCTACAGCGAACCCTTTACCACGGCGCGCCAGTTCGCCAGCCTCGATCATCTGAGCAACGGACGTGCGGGCTGGAACGTAGTGACTTCGCCGCTGGAAGGGTCGGCAAAGAACTTCTCGCGCGAAAAACACCCCGAGCATGCGCTGCGCTATCGCATTGCGGATGAGTATCTCGACGTGGTGAAAGGGCTGTGGGACTCCTGGGAAGGCGACGCGTTTATACGCAACAAAGAGAGCGGTCAGTTTTTTGACCCGACCAGGCTGCATACCCTCGATCACCACGGTGACTTCTTCCAGGTCGCCGGTCCGCTGAATATTGGTCGCACCCCGCAAGGGCGTCCGATTGTTTTTCAGGCGGGCGCGTCGGACGACGGGAAAAAGCTAGCGGCAAAACATGCCGACGCCATTTTCACTCATCACGAAACGCTCGACGAGGCAAAAGCGTTTTACCGCGACGTTAAGCAGCAGCTGGAAACAAACGGCCGCCGCTCGTCAGATTTACATATCTTCCAGGGCGTCAGCGTGATTGTCGGTAAAGACGCCGATGACGTGGAAAACCAGTATCAAACCACGGCGGCGCTGGTGTCGGTTACCGATGCCCTCAATTACCTCGGGCGTTATTTTGAACATCACGATTTCAGCCAATACCCGCTCGACGAGCCGTTCCCGGATATCGGTGACTTAGGCAAAAACAGCTTCCGCAGCACCACCGATGAAATTAAGCGAAATGCCCGCGAGCGCAACTTAACCCTGCGCCAGGTGGCGCTTGAGGCCGCATCGCCGCGCCCGCGCTTTTCCGGCACGCCGGAGGAGGTCGCCGACGGTCTGCAGGCCTGGTTTGAAGGCTATGCCGCAGACGGCTTCATCATCCAGGGCGGTACGCCGGATACCTTTCCGCGCTTTGTTGACCAGGTGGTGCCCGTTTTACAGGCCCGCGGCCTGTTCCGCACCGACTACCCGGGAACCACGCTGCGCGAAAGCCTTGGCTTAGACCAACCGAAAAACCAGTTCACACAACAATAAAAGAGAACTCCGCTATGCAAAAAACATCGCTTATTCTGGCGCTCGCGCTGGCCTTTACCCCTGCCGTCTGGGCAGAGAATGTGAACATTAACGGCACCGGCGTGAGCATCGAGGCCAATAAAACGCCGATCAATACCGCCAAAAACAGCGATGCAGTGGCGCAGCTGCCGAAAGATTATCGCTTCGCCGTGCCGGGGAAATTTACCGTGGCGGTGGCGGGCCTCAATCAACCGCCGCTGACGGTATTTTCCGACGACAACAAAACGCTGCTCGGGAGTGAAGTTGACGTCGCCCGTCTGGTGGCCGACAGCCTCGGACTTGAGTTGAACGTGGTGCCAACGTCGTGGGAAGACTGGCCGCTGGGCGTGGCGTCCGGGAAATACGATGCCGCCATCAGCAACATTACCGTTACCAAAGCGCGAAAAGAGAAGTTCGATTTCGCTACCTACCGTAAGGACTCCCTCGGTTTCTACGTGAAATCGACCAGCCCGATCGAATCGCTTCAGAAGGCTGAGGACATCGCCGGGCTGCGGATTATCGTTGGTTCCGGGACCAATCAGGAGGCCATCCTGCTGGCATGGAATGCTGAAAACCTGAAGAAGGGGCTGAAACCGTTTACCCCGATCTATACGAAAGACGATGCGGCGCAAACGCTGGCGCTCCAGTCCGGGCGCGCGGATGCCTACTTTGGCCCGAACGTGATTGGCGCATGGAAGGCGGCGCTGAACGGGAAAACCAAACTGGTGGGCAGCGTCGACGGCGGCTGGCCGAAGGCGGCGCACATTGCGGTGACGCTGAAGAAAGGCAGCGGGCTGGTTGAGCCGGTGCAAACCGCGCTGAACGGCGTCATCAAAAACGGCGATTACGACAAAGTGCTGAACCGCTGGGGGGAAGGCGTTGAGCGTATTCCGCAGTCAGAAGTGAATCCTGATGGCCTGGGTGATTAAGGAGGCGCTATGCGTGAACAATTTCGTGACGTTTCACCGGAAGATGCCGAACTTCAGCCCATTATCGAGGGGCTGTTCGGTGAATATGCAGCCCGCTACGGTGACTACTTCTCTAAAGACGCGGAAGTGGAACTCACCGAGTGGTATTTAGCGCCGCAGGGGCTGTTTATCGTCCTGGAGCGTGACGGAAAAATCATCGCCACCGGTGCGTACAAACCCTTCGACGAACGCACCGCGGAAATCAAGCGCATCTGGACGGACAAAACCCTGCGTCAGCAGGGGCTTGCCGGACGCGTAGTGCAGGAGCTGGAGCGCAGGGCGGTGCTGGCAGGTTACAGCCAGATCTACCTGACAACCGGTTTTCGCCAGCCGGAAGCGGTCAGGCTCTATCTCAGCCAGGGCTACCAGCCACAGTTTGATCTGAACCGGGATCCGGAAGAGTACAGCCAGCCGCCGTTTGATGGTCGGCTGCGCTTCACTAAAACGCTGGTACGCGAAGCGTTCAGTAAAACCGCATGAGGAACGACGATGAGCAACGTTGAAACCATTAAGGTGGTCCCGGCGCGTTATCCGCTGCGGACCGTCGGCGCCGCGGTGGCGCTGTTTGTCCTGGCGATCGTGATCCAGTCCGTCGCTTTCAACCCGCGCTGGGAGTGGGCGGTGTTTGCCCGCTGGTTCTTCGACCCGGTTATTCTCGAAGGTGTAGGGCAGACTCTGCTGCTGACCCTGATCGGTACCGCGCTGAGCGTGGTGTTGGGCGGCATGCTGGCGCTGGCGAGACTCTCCTCGTCATGGCTGCTGAGCAGCCTGGCGTGGGGCTATATCTGGCTGTTTCGCTCGCTGCCGCTGATCGTGGTGCTGATCATTCTCTACAACTTTTCCTATCTCTACGACACGCTCTCCCTCGGCGTGCCGTTCACCAGCATTAGCTGGGGCAGCTTTGAGACCATTAACGTGCTCGGGCAGTTCTCCACTGCCGTGGTGGGGCTAACGCTGGTGCAGAGCGCCTATACCGCCGAGATCATTCGCGGTGGATTCCTCGGCGTCGATCACGGGCAGTATGAGGCCGCCGCCGCGCTTGGCCTGCCGGCCTGGCGACGTACGGTGCGGATAATCCTGCCTCAGGCGTTGCGCACCATTCTGCCGTCGGGATTCAATGAAATCATCAGCCTCGCCAAGGGGACGGCGATGGTCTACGTCCTGGCAATGCCGGAGCTGTTCTATACCATCCAGATGATCTACAACCGCACGCAGGAGGTGATCCCGCTGCTGATGGTCGGTGCCGCCTGGTATCTGGTGATTACCACCGTCTTGTCCGCTATTCAGTACGGTGTTGAACGCGCACTCGCCCGCAGCGAACGCCGCTCTGCGGTTAATCAGAACCGTGCCGCCCGTCGCACCCGTTCCGTCACCACCACGCCAGCACAGGAGCCTATCCATGCAAGCCTCTCCTGAAGGACATATCTCGATTACCGGCGTCAGCAAGTATTTTGGTCGCCATAAGGCGCTCGACAACGTTTCGCTTGAGATCCCGCCCGGTTCCGTGACGGTCATTCTCGGGCCCTCAGGCTCGGGCAAATCGACGCTGCTGCGCACCATTAACCACCTGGAGCGCGTCGACGAAGGCTTTATTCAGATCGACGGGGACTACATTGGCTACCGTCGTCAGGGCGACAAGCTCTATGAGCTGAAGGAGAAAGAGATCCTCAAGCAGCGCGTCAACGTGGGCTATGTGTTTCAGAACTTCAATCTCTTTCCTCACCTCACGGTGCTGGAAAACCTGATTGAGGCGCCCATCGCGCATAAGAAGCTCAGCAAAAAAGAGGCGGTGGAAAGGGCATACAGCCTGCTGGATGTGGTCGGGCTGCGGGATAAAGCCGATGCCTGGTCTCGCCATCTCTCCGGCGGGCAGCAGCAGCGCATTGCGATTGCCCGCGCGCTGGCGCTACGCCCCCGCGTGATGCTGTTTGATGAACCTACCTCGGCGCTGGATCCGGAGCTGGTGGGAGAGGTGCTGGACGTGATCAAAAAACTGGCCCGGTCCGGCACTACGCTGGTGGTGGTTACCCACGAGATCGGCTTTGCCCGCGAGGTGGCGGATCAGGTGGTGTTTATGGTCGACGGGAAAATCGTGGAGCAGGGCAGCAGCGACGCGGTATTGAACCGTCCGTCGCATGCGCGAACGCGCCAGTTCCTGTCAAAAGTGCTGTAAGGAGCGCAGATGAAATACGGACTTCTGGCGGGGCTGGTCTTCACAACGGCAAGCCACGCCAGCATCGATCTGAAAGCCAACGAGCAGCCGCTGCCGGTGACGGTGGATCGGCAGGCCGTGGCGAAGATCCCCGCCGGTTATAAATTCGTTGAGCCGGGTACGCTGACGGTCGCCGTCTCGATGCTGAACTCCCCGCCGCTGGCGCTGCTGGCCAGCGATAACCGCACGCGGATTGGCAGCGACCCGGATATCGCCCGCCTGCTGGCGGGCAGCCTGGGGCTGAAGCTAAAGCTGGTGCCAACGGCGTGGGAAGACTGGCCGCTGGGCATCGCTTCCGGGCGCTACGACGTGGCGCTGGTGAACATTGCGGTGACCGAACAGCGTAAAGAGAAGTTTGATTTTGCGACCTACCGCGTCGATTCGTTGGCGTTTTCGGTGAAGTCCACCAGCGAGATTCAGTCAATCAAAAGCGCGGAAGATCTGGCCGGAAAAAAGGTGATTGTCGGCTCGGGCACCAATCAGGAGCGCATCCTGCTGGGCTGGAACGAAGAGAATAAAAAGGCGGGGCGAGCGCCTGCGCTGCCGGTCTATCTCCACGACGATGCCTCGGGCAATCTCTATATCCAGTCCGGCAGGGCGGACGTGTTCTTTGGCCCTCAGTCGGTTTCAGCTTACAAAGCGGCGCTCACCGGCAAAACCCGCGTGGTCGGTTTAGGTCCGAAAAAAGCTTATGTCGCCACCACGACCAAAAAAGGCAATGGGCTGGTGTACGCGCTGCAGGCCGCGCTGAACGGGGCGATTGAGCGCGGAGAGTACCAGAAAGTGCTGGCGCGCTGGGGCGAACAGGGCGAAGCGGTGGCGCAATCGGAGGTCAACCCGCCTGGGATAAACTACTAATGGTGCTCTACACTTAGGATTTTCACTCCTGAGGGGGCAACATGATGAAACTCTATGGCGTACCCGGCTGGGGCTCGGCAATCAGTGAAGTGATGCTGACCCTGGCTGATATCCCTTATCAGTTTGTGAACGTTGACGGGTTTGACCAGCCCGGCCCGCAGCGTGAACTGCTGCAAAAACTCAACCCGCTGTGCCAGGTGCCCACGCTGGAGCTGGAAAATGGCGCCATCATGACCGAAACGGCGGCGATTGCCCTGATGGTGCTCGACCGTTGTCCCGATCTCGCCCCGCCCGTGGGGCAGGCCGAGCGTCAGCAGTATCAGCGTCTGCTTATCTGGTTCGTGGCGAACGTCTATCCCACCTTTACCTATGCCGATTATCCCGAACGCTGGGTGCCTGATGCGCCGGAACAGCTGCAGAAAAACTGCATTGAGTACCGGAAATCCCTCTATCTGTGGTTTGAAAATCAGCTTAAGGCCGCGCCGTTTGCGCTGGGTGAACGGCTGACGCTGCTGGATGTGTATATTGCGGTGGCGCGCACCTGGGGGCCTCGCCATGAGTGGTTTGCGACAAATACGCCGAAGCTTACGGCGATTGCGGATACCGTGTGTCAGCTGCCGGAACTGCACAAGGTGTTAAAGGCAAACAACATTATCTGATAACGTGGAATGCTCACACATAACAGGAAGCCTGCATATGCCACACGTAGATATCAAATGTTTTCCCCGCGATCTTAACGACGAGCAAAAAACCGCGCTGGCGGCAGATATCGCCGAGGTGATAATTCGCCATTTCAACAGCAAAGACGGTTCAGTATCGGTGGCGTTGAACCAGGTAAACCCGGAAGACTGGAAAGCACAGGTCTGGGATACCGAAATCGGACCGAAGCTGGACGAGTTGATTAAAAAGCCTGGGTATTCAATGTAATCTTTCGCCGGGTGAGGTCATCGTCTTACCCGGTTTCTCCTGCCGCTTACGCCTTCTTTTCGCAAAAAACGATAAAAATAAGTTTTATCTGATCCGTTACACTTAACGTTCACGACCGACATTTCATCAATCCTTAGGAAAGATCGACAACAGAATCAATTAAGGACAGTCACATTAAAGGATAATTTTCTCATGACAAAATTACCCCGGTTTTCACCTGCTTTTTTCCACCCGCGATACTGGCTAAGCTGGACAGGCATCGCCGCCCTGTGGCTTATCATGCTGCTGCCTTACCCGCTGTTGTTCAAACTCGGACACGCTCTGGGCCGGTTAGCCATGCGCCTTTTACCGCGCCGTGTCGAGATTGCCCGCCGCAACCTGGAGCTTTGCTTTCCGCAGATGGAAGCAGAAGCGCGTGAATCTTTGCTGCAGCGAAATTTTGAATCCGTGGGAATGGGGGTAATCGAAACCGGCATGGCGTGGTTCTGGCCTGAATGGCGGGTGCGTAAATGCTTTACCGTGCGCGGTTACGAACATATGGAGCAGGCCAGGGCGCAGGGGAAGGGCGTGGTGCTGGTTGGCATGCATTTTCTGACGCTTGAGCTGGGCGCGCGGATATTTGGCATGCTTAACCCCGGTATTGGGGTTTATCGTCCCAACAATAATGCGCTCCTGGACTGGCTACAAACGCGCGGTCGTCTGCGTTCGAATAAAACCATGCTGGATCGTCATGATTTAAAAGGTATGATCCGCGCCCTGAAGCAGAATGAAATTCTCTGGTACGCGCCGGATCATGACTATGGCAAAGCCAACAGCGTGTTTGCGCCATTCTTCGCCGTCCCGGATGCCGCCACGACGGCGGGCAGCTATATGCTGGTCAAAAGCGCGAAACCTGCCGTTATTCCGTTTGTGCCGCGCCGCAGAGAGGACGGTACAGGGTACGAGCTGATTATTCTTGAAGATATCAGCGCGTCATTGCAGGGTGCGGATAAAGAGTCTGTCGCAACCCAGATGAACCGGGCGATCGAGCGCGCGGTGCTGATGGCGCCGGAGCAGTATATGTGGCTGCACCGTCGCTTCAAGACGCGTCCTGAGGGCGTGCCGGACAGATATGCCCGTAAAAAAATCTCCGCGCCCCCTCGGGCTGGCTTAACCGACGATGAATTCTCGCAGCAGTCGGGCATGCAGCACTAAAACGCCACGCAAAAGGCTGCTGGAGCTAGTTTCCGGCAGCGCTTTTGGCCTTTAGCAGTATTTCCATCAGCCCGGGAAAACGGGCATCCAGATCCTCCCGACGCAGTGAAATCATATTTTCTCGTCCCTGCGGACGCTGCCAGATGACCCCACTGTCGCGCAACACGCGCCAGTGGTGGGTCATCGTGGACTTCACCACATCTTCCGGGCGCAGTGCGTTACAGCTGAGTTCGCTGCCATCGGCGAGCCGGCGAATAATCGATAGCCGGAGCGGGTTGCCGAGGGCAAACAGCACATTTTCCAGCAGTATTTGTTCAGTTTCAGGGTGGTTAGGGATCATCGTTTTCCTGCGCGTGATGTCAGATTGAGCTATATCAACAATAGGTCAACCCTTAAAAAATAGTTCGATAATACTCGTACAATAGGACTATTATAGCAAACGAACCAATGCACGACCATCCCGGTCGTCACAAACACGTCATAGTGACTAAGGAAATATCATGCCCCGACCCATTCCTCTCGAACGTTATCGCAACATCGGTATCTCCGCGCATATCGATGCCGGTAAAACCACCACCACTGAGCGCATCCTGTTTTATACCGGGATGAGCCACAAGCTGGGTGAAGTACACGATGGCGCGGCAACCACCGACTGGATGGCGCAGGAGCAAGAGCGCGGGATCACCATTACGTCCGCGGCGGTGAGCTGCTTCTGGCCAGGCATGGACAGAGGCTTTGAGCCGCACCGGATCAACATCATCGACACCCCGGGGCACGTGGACTTCACCATTGAGGTGGAGCGTTCCATGCGCGTGCTCGACGGCGCGGTGATGGTGTACGACTCCGTCGGCGGCGTGCAGCCGCAGTCGGAAACCGTCTGGCGTCAGGCCAATAAATATCACGTACCGCGTCTGGCCTTCGTCAACAAAATGGACCGTCCGGGTGCCGATTTCTTCCGCGTCGTGCGGATGATGCAGGAGCGCCTGAAGGCCAATCCGGTGCCGATTGTCATCCCGGTGGGGGCCGAAGATCATTTCACCGGCGTGGTGGATCTCATCAAGATGCGCACCATTCTGTGGGACGATGCGACGCAGGGTATGGTGTTTACCTATGCCCCCGTGCCGGACGATTTAGTCAGTACCGCCCAGGAGTGGCGGGAAAAAATGGTCTCCGCGGCGGCGGAAGCCAGCGATGAACTGATGGACAAATACCTGGAAACGGGCGACCTGACGGAGGCGGAAATTATCCAGGGGCTGCGCATTCGCACCATCTCGGGCGAAATCCAGCCGATGCTGTGCGGCAGCGCCTTTAAAAACAAAGGTGTGCAGCGCATGCTGGATGCGGTGATTGAGCTGATGCCGTCCCCGCTGGACGTGCCGGCCATTGATGGCGTGGATGAAAAAGGACAGCACGCGGAGCGTCATCCGAGTGATGATGAGCCGTTCTCGGCGCTGGCGTTCAAGCTGATGAGCGATCCGTACGTCGGGCAGTTGACCTTTATCCGGGTCTACTCTGGCGTGCTGCGCAAAGGCGACGCGGTCTATAACCCGGTGAAAGAGAAGAAAGAGCGCATCGGGCGCATCGTGCTGATGCATGCCAACGATCGCCATGAGGTGGATGAACTGCGCGCGGGCGATATCGCGGCCTGCGTGGGGCTGAAGGACGTGACCACCGGTGACACGCTCACCGATCCGAACGCCGTCATTACGCTTGAGCGCATGGAGTTCCCGGATCCGGTGATCTCGCTGGCGATTGAGCCGAAAACCAAAGGCGATCAGGAGAAAATGGGGATTGCGCTGCAGCGTCTGGCGGCGGAAGACCCGTCTTTCCGCCTGCACACTGACGAGGAGTCCGGTCAGACCATTATCTCCGGGATGGGTGAGCTACACCTCGAGATTATCGTCGACCGCATGAAGCGTGAGTTTGGCGTCGAGGCGAATATCGGTCGTCCGCAGGTGACGTACCGCGAAACCCTGCGCAAAGCGGTGAAGGATATCGAAGGCAAATTTGTCCGGCAGTCCGGCGGTAAAGGGCAGTACGGTCATGTGGTGCTGAGCCTGGAGCCGCTGGAGCCCGGAAGTGGTTTTGTATTTGAAGATGCCACCAAGGGCGGCGTGGTACCGCGCGAGTATATCCCGTCCGTGGAGAAAGGGCTGCGGGAAGCGATGAACAGCGGCGTGCTGGCGGGCTATCCGGTCGTCGATGTTAAGGCGACGCTGACGTTTGGCTCGTATCACGACGTCGACTCCTCGGAGATGGCGTTCCGCATGGCGGCGATCCTCGGCTTCAAGGAGGGCGCTCGCAGGGCGGATCCGGTGATCCTTGAGCCGATCATGCACGTGGAGGTGGAAACGCCGGAAGAGTACGCCGGGAACATCATGGGCGATCTCTCTTCCCGCCGCGGCATGGTGCAGGGAATGGCGGAGCAGTACGGAAGCCAGATTATCCGCGCCGATGTGCCGCTGGCCGAGATGTTTGGTTACGCCACCACGCTGCGTTCGATGTCCCAGGGACGCGCGACGTACACGATGGAGTTCCATCATTTTGCGGAGGCACCGCGGAATGTTGCGGATGAGATTGTAGCGAAGCGTGCGAAGTAGTTAATTAATTGCACATGGTAGTCGGTGGGCTACCATGTGCTTTTTTTACGACACGGAGATTATCCATGTTACTTAATTAGCGTTGCCGAGCGGACTTTCCATTTCCCTTGTTCTTCACTAAGACAATCTGCAACAACGTGATCTTGCTTCTTACCAAACGCGATATAAACGTTTGTGCAAACGGCGTCAAAATCAGAGTGCAGGATGGTTATCTGATTCCAGTCCTCATCCCAATCCTGTGATTTGATGAACATATCCGCATCGGGCATGTCTTTTTCGTTACTTTCTCCTGAGTACATTTCTTTAATTGCATTAATTGTCCCTGACGCAACGTATTCATTCATGATGTCTGGATTAAGAACGGGCGGTTTGTCCTCATTTAGCTGAGCCATATACCACTGATTGAATTTTAGCGCTGCCAGCCCTGGGGCATTGACGCTTTCAGCGACCGCGAGCGGAGACAGGGCAAGAAGGAAAAAGACGTAGTGAGCACAATACCCCGTGCTCTTCGGTTGGGCGTGTGATTTAGCATATGAGATTGCGCCATCTTTATTCCATGTCATTGATATTTCCTTAACGCGAGAGTGCTAATGCTGCAACTCAGGAAATATCCTCCGTTTTAGAACGCAATAGTAAACATAAAATGCCATAGAAATTCGCTATAATTCAGTAGGATATAATTTAGGAAATCAATCCAGCGCCTTCACCATCTTTCCGCTCGCCACAAACGTCCCAGCCCCTAAATGATGCAGGGTATTCAACTTATCCCCGTCAAACTGCCAGCGCCCGGCGACAAACGCGCGCTCATCGGCTGCCGCTGAAACCACTTCTCCAAACAGCGTGTCGTATTTCTCTGCCGCAGAGGTGACGGGAAGTAATCGGCACTCCATCCACGCCAGACATTTTTCTTCAATCACCGGCAGCCCGAGCTCAGGGCCGTTCACGACCGGGATCCCGTAGCAGTTGAATTTGTCCTCGTCGCGCCCGCTGACGCTGCCGACAGCGTATGTCCAGTTAGCTGCCGCCACGCCGGGGATGACGATGCCAAACTTCCCGCTGTGCTCAATCAGCTCACGTGACCAGGTACTTTTATCCACCACAATCGCGATGCGCGGCGGTTCAAACTCAACGGGCATTGACCATGCGGCGGCCATAACGTTACGTCTGTCCAGGGTTTCATCGCGGCTGGTGATCAGCACGGTAGGGCCGTGGTTCAGCAGACGGCTGGCATGACGTAATTCAACAGGGCGAAAGTGGCTCATAGGATCTCCTCATCTGTAACGATGAGTATGACGAAAAAGCACGTAAATCAAAGTGAGTGCGTAAAATTAGTTTATAAACAGAACATCACAATCAAAGGAAAATGATGTATGTCCCCCTTTCTGACTGACTATTTTGCCCGCATTGGGTGGGCGCAACCGACACGGGTTGATATCGAAACCCTGCGCGCGCTGCATTTACACCACAACTGTGCGATCCCGTTCGAAAATATTGATGTCGTCCTGCCGCGCGAAATCCATCTTGACGATCAATGTCTGGTCGACAAGCTGGTGACGGCGCGACGCGGAGGATATTGCTTTGAGCAAAACGGCCTTTTCGAGCGCGTGTTGCGTGAAGTCGGGTTTAACGTGCGCAGCGTGCTGGGGCGGGTCGTACTGGCAAATCCATCGCAAATGCCGCCGCGCACGCACCGCCTGCTGCTGGTTGAGCTGAACGGCGAGCGCTGGATTGCCGACGTGGGGTTTGGTGGACAGACGCTGACGGCGCCGATTCGCCTGCTCGCCAACGAGGAACAGGAAACCCCGCACGGCATGTACCGTCTTCTGAGCGAGGGTAACGACTGGGTATTACAGTTCCGTCACCACGAGCACTGGCAGTCGATGTACCACTTTGACCTGACGACGCAGTATTTCAGCGATTACGTGATGGGGAACTTCTGGTCGGCGCACTGGCCGCAGTCCCATTTTCGTCATCATCTGCTGATGTGTCGCCACCTGCCGGACGGCGGCAAGCTGACGCTGACTAACTTCAACTTTACCCACTGGCAGAACGGTCACGTGGAGGAGCAGATCCATTTGCCGGATGCGGAGGCGCTGTATAAGCTGATGCAGGAGCGGTTTGGCCTTGGCGTTGATGATCCGAAGCACGGCTTTACACTGGCCGAGCTGACGGCAGTGATGGCGGGGTTTGATACGCATCCGCAGGCAGGGAAATAGCCCGGTGGCGGCTACGCCTTACCGGGCCTACGGGAGTGTGAACGTAGGTCGGGTAAGGCGTAGCCGCACCCGACAAAATCAACGGCGCGATCTCACCACCTGATACCGACGGGTAAAATACTCAAACGGCGCGCTCCACACGTGTACCAGACGGGTGAACGGGAAGATGAGGAAGATCGTCATCCCCAGCACCAAATGCACGCGGAAGATCGGCGCGACGCCGCTCAACATCTCCGACGAACCCCCCTTAAACGTCACGATCCCCTGCGCCCAGCCGACCAGCTTCATCATCTCGCTTCCGTCAGGATATTGCGCGGAGAAAGGAATGGTCGACAGCCCGAGGATGCACTGAAGCAGCAGGATACTCATGATGATAATATCCGGCGTGGTGGACGTGGCGCGTACCCGCTGGTTGAAGAGGCGGCGGATCAGCAGCATTGACCCACCAATCAGCGTCAGTACGCCGCAAATGCCTCCCGCAATCATGGCCAGCTGCTGTTTAACCGCGACGGGTAAAAACCAGGCGTACATCCAGTGCGGGGTTAACATGCCGAACAGGTGCCCGAAGAAGATCCCCAGAATCCCGATATGAAACAGGTTAGAGGCCCAGTTCATCCCGCGCTTGCTGAGCATCTGGCTCGATGAGGCCCGCCAGGTGTATTGCCCGTAGTCGTAGCGCAGCCAGCTGCCGAGGAAAAAGACGGTAGCACAGATATAGGGGTAAATATCATAGAAAAACACGTTCAGGTAATGCGTCATTTTGGGCCTCCGGCGCTGACGTTCACGTACTGCGGCGCGACGTCCTGGCTAAAGCGTCGTTGATATTGCTGCATCGGCGAACTGTCGCACGATGTGGCGTTGTCTTCGATAAACTTCACCTGTTCCTCTTCCCACACGGCGTCCAGCGCCTGACGGGTATCATCCCGTTTTTCACCGGACACCTGCTTCGCCACGCTGTCGCTGGAAAGACGTGTACCGGCCATCGTCAGCAAGGCGTCAAACAGCTGGTAATGCGCCACGCCGCGCTGCTTGAGGCGACCACCAATCAGCGCCAGGATCGGCGCGACATTTTGCAATCCTTCACGCGCCTCGTCGTCGGTGACGAGGCTGAGGTATTCCAGGTAGAGCGGCAGATAGTCGGGCAGCTCGCGGCAGTCCAGCTCCAGCCCGGCTTTCTCATACTGGCTCATCAGATCGACCATCGCCTGACCACGATCGCGGGACTCGGCGTGAACGTGCTCGAACAGCAGCAACGACGTTGCGCGCCCGCGTTCAAACACTTCGCACCATTCGGCCTGTTTATCCAGCAGCGGGGCGCTCAGGTGCTGCCGGGCAAACGGCAGCAGCATGGGCGCGTCCTGCTCAACCAGGGAAAGCGCCTCATCGCGGTTTTCCCACAGCAGCTCATCGGGATACTCAATCAGCAGCGCGATGATTTTAAGGATCTGCATTATTCTCCCTCCCCGTGTTCGCGCACTTCGGTGATGTTAATCGCGTCGATGCGGCTGCTGTTGAAGAGGTTGAATTTGGTGTCGGAGCCGTGGCAGCCGTCGCCAAAGGTGAAGCCGCAGCCGTTTTTCTCCGGGAAGGCGTCGCGCGCCATTTCGCGGTGGCTGGTCGGGATCACGAAGCGATCTTCGTAGTTAGCGATGGCGAGATAGCGGTACATCTCCTCAACCTGCGCTTCGGTCAGGCCCACTTCCTCAATGGCGCGGGTATCGGTCACGCCTTCCACGGTCTGGGAGCGTTTATAGTGACGCATCGCCATCATGCGCTTCAGGGCGCGCAGCACCGGGCCGGTATCGCCCGCGCTGAGCATGTTTGCCAGGTACTGCACCGGAATGCGCAGGCTTTCCACGGCAGGCAGGACGCCGTCACTCTGCGGCAGGCCGCCCGCATCCGCGTAGGACTGAATCGGCGACAGCGGCGGCACGTACCAGACCATCGGCAGGGTGCGGTATTCCGGATGCAGCGGCAGGGCCAGTTTCCAGTCCATCGCCATCTTGTAGACCGGCGAACGCTGGGCGGCATCAATCACGTTCTGCGGGATGCCCTGTTTCAGCGCTTCCTCAATCACCGCCGGATCGTTCGGGTTGAGGAACACGTCACACTGGCGCTCGTACAGATCTGTTTCATGCTCGGTGCTGGCGGCCTCTTCAATACGGTCCGCGTCGTACAGCAGCACGCCGAGATAACGGATGCGTCCGACGCAGGTTTCCGAGCAGACAGTCGGCTGGCCGGACTCAATGCGCGGGTAGCAGAAGATGCATTTTTCTGACTTGCCGCTTTTCCAGTTGAAGTAGATTTTCTTGTACGGGCAGCCGCTGATGCACAGGCGCCAGCCGCGACATTTATCCTGGTCGATCAGCACAATGCCGTCCTCTTCGCGCTTGTAAATCGCGCCGCTCGGGCAGGTGGCCACGCAGCTCGGGTTCAGGCAGTGCTCGCACAGGCGCGGCAGATACATCATGAAGGTGTTTTCAAACTGGCCGTACATCTCCTTCTGGATCTTCTGGAAGTTGCGGTCGCGGGCGCGCTTTTCGAACTCGCCGCCCAGCAGTTCCTCCCAGTTTGGCCCCCAGACGATTTTGTCCATCCGCTTGCCGTCGATCAGCGAGCGGGGGCGGGCGGTAGGGAGATGCTCCCCCTCCGGCGCGCGGTGCAGATCCTGATAGTCAAAGGTGAAGGGTTCGTAATAATCGTCAATCTGCGGCAGGACGGGGTTGGCGAAAATCTTCGACAGCACGCCCATTTTGCCACCGAGGCGCGGGGTCAGCTTGCCGTGAATGCCGCGGATCCATCCGCCTTGCCACTCCTCCTGATCTTCCCAGTTTTTCGGGTAGCCAATCCCCGGTTTGGTCTCCACGTTGTTAAACCACGCATACTCCATCCCTTCGCGCCCGGTCCAGACGTTCTTGCAGGTGACCGAGCAGGTGTGGCAGCCGATGCATTTATCGAGATTCAGAACCATGCCAACCTGTGAGCGTATTTTCATTTTTTCGCCTCCTGTACCTGATCCCGACCTTCGCCGTCCAGCCAGTTAATATTTTTCATTTTGCGGATCATGATGAACTCGTCGCGGTTCGAGCCGACGGTGCCGTAATAGTTGAAGCTGTACGCCAGTTGGGCATAGCCGCCGATCATGTGCGTCGGTTTTGGGCAGACGCGGGTGACCGAGTTGTGGATCCCGCCGCGCCGTCCGGTCACTTCTGACCCCGGAATGTTCAGGATGCGCTCCTGGGCGTGGTACATCATGGTCATGCCTGGCGGCACGCGCTGGCTGACCACCGCGCGGGCGGTGAGGGCGCCGTTGGCGTTGAAGGCTTCGATCCAGTCGTTGTCCTCTATGCCCAGCTCGCGGGCGTCGGTTTCGCTGATCCAGACGATGGGCCCCCCGCGCGACAGGGTCTGCATCAGCAGGTTTTCGCTGTAGGTGGAGTGGATGCCCCATTTCTGGTGCGGCGTCAGGAAGTTCAGCGCTTTTTCCGGGAAGCCGTTCGGCGGGATCTCGCGCATGTGGGTCACGCTGCGGGTATCAATCGGTGGGCGATAGGCCACCAGGCTCTCCCCGAAGGCGCGCATCCACGGATGATCCTGATACAGCTGCTGGCGGCCCGAAAGGGTGCGCCACGGGATCAGCTCGTGGACGTTGGTATAGCCCGCGTTATAGGAGACGTGCTCGCTCTCAAGGCCGGACCACGTCGGGCTGGAGATGATTTTGCGCGGCTGCGCCTGAATGTCGCGGAAGCGGATTTTCTCGTCTTCCTTGTTCAGCGCCAGATGGGTGTGGTCGCGCCCGGTCAGTTCCCCGAGCGCTTCCCAGGCCTTCACCGCCACCTGTCCGTTAGTTTCCGGGGCGAGGGCGAGGATAACCTCCGAGGCGTCAATGGCGGTTTCAATGCGCGGGCGGCCTTTCGCCGGGCCGTCGAGCTTGACGTAGTTCAGCTTGCCGAGGAAATCGACCTCGTTCTGCGTGTTCCACGAAATGCCTTTCCCGCCGTTGCCGAGCTTGTCCATCAGCGGGCCGAGGGCGGTGAAGCGTTCGTAAGTTTCCGGGTAGTTACGCTCGACCACCGCGATGTTCGGTGCCGTTTTACCGGGGATCAGGTCACATTCCCCTTTGCGCCAGTCCTGAATATCAAACGGCTGCGACAGCTCCGCCGGGGAGTCATGCTGCAGCGGCTGGAGCACCACGTCGGTTTCTGTGCCCAGATGGCCAACGCACACCTCGGAGAAGACTTTGGCGATGCCTTTGTAGATCTCCCAGTCGCTGCGCGATTCCCACGCCGGGTCAACGGCGGCGGAAAGCGGATGAATAAACGGGTGCATGTCCGAGGTATTCATGTCGTCCTTTTCATACCAGGTGGCGGTCGGCAGGACGATATCGGAGAACAGGCAGGTGCTGGACATGCGGAAATCGAGCGTCACCAGCAGGTCGAGCTTGCCCTCGATGGCGGCGGTTTGCCACTCCACCTCTTCAGGCTTCACGTCATCCGTTGAGCCTAAATCTTCACCCTGAATGCCGCTCTCGGTGCCGAGCAGGTATTTCAGCATGTACTCGTGGCCTTTCCCGGACGAGCCGAGCAGGTTAGAGCGCCAGACGAACAAGTTGCGCGGGTGGTTCTTGCCGTTGTCCGGCTGTTCGCAGGCGAAGCGGATATCGCCCGATTTCAACGCCTGAACGGTGTACTCCTGCGGCGTCATGCCCGCCGCGTCCGCACGCGCCTTGACATGCAGCGGGTTGAGGTTGAGCTGCGGGGCCGACGGCAGCCAGCCCATGCGCTCGGCGCGAACGTTAAAGTCGATCAGATGTCCGGTGAACTTCGACGCGTCCGCCAGCGGGGAGAGCAGCTCCTGCGCAGTGAGCTTCTCGTAGCGCCACTGGCTGGCGTGGTTGTAGAAGAACGAGGTGCTGTTCATCTGGCGCGGCGGGCGGTTCCAGTCCAGCGCGAAGGCCAGCGGCAGCCAGCCGGTTTGCGGGCGGAGCTTCTCCTGGCCGACATAGTGGGACCAGCCGCCGCCGCTCTGCCCGACGCAGCCGCAGAAGACCAGCATATTGATCATCCCACGGTAGTTCATGTCCATGTGGTACCAGTGGTTTACCCCGGCACCCAGAATGATCATCGAGCGACCGTGCGTTTTGTGCGCCGTGTCGGCGAACTCGCGGGCAATTTTTTCGATCAGGTACGCGGGCACGCCGGTGATCTGCTCGCCCCAGGCGGGCGTGTAGGCTTTGATCTGGTCATAGCTGTCTGCGGCGTTACTGTCTTCCAGGCCGCGATCGAGACCGTAGTTAGCCAGCACCAGATCGTAAACGCTGACCACTCGCTTCTCGCTGCCGTCGGCGAGCGTCAGGGTTTTGCTCGGCACGCGGCGCGTCAGCACCGGCTCCTGCTTCACGCTGCGAAAATGCGGGTTTTCGTTGCCGCCAAAGTAGGGGAACGCGACGTCCGCCACGCTGTCGTGGGTAATCAGCAGGGAGAGTGTGAGTTCTGTTTCATGGCCCGCAGCCTGAGGCTCCAGGTTCCATTTGCCTTTTTCCCCCCAGCGGAAGCCGATCGAGCCGTTTGGCACCACCAGGTTACCGGCGATATCGAAGGCGACGGTCTTCCACTCTGGGTTATTGGCCTCCCCCAGTCCGTCGACGAGATCGGAGGCGCGCAGCATCCGGCCCGGCACCACGCGACCGTCAGCCTGCTCGTCCAGCAGCACGAGCATCGGCATGTCGGTGTAGCGGCGGCAGTAGTTAAGGAAGTAATCGCTCGGGTTATCGAGGTGGAACTCTTTGAGGATGACGTGGCCCATCGCCATGGCGAGGGCGCTGTCGGTGCCCTGTTTGGGGGCCAGCCACTGGTCGCTGAGCTTGGCGACCTCCGAGAAGTCCGGCGTAATCGCAACGGTCTTGGTGCCTTTGTAGCGCACCTCGGTAAAGAAGTGGGCGTCCGGAGTACGCGTCTGCGGCACGTTCGAGCCCCAGGCAATGATATAGCTGGAGTTGTACCAGTCGGCGGACTCCGGCACGTCGGTCTGCTCGCCCCAGGTCATCGGCGACGCCGGCGGCAGGTCGCAGTACCAGTCGTAGAAGCTCAGGCAGGTGCCGCCCAGCAAGGAGAGATAGCGCGTTCCGGCGGCGTAGGAGACCATCGACATCGCCGGAATAGGCGAAAAACCGGCCACGCGGTCCGGGCCGTAGTTTTTGATGGTCCAGACGTTAGCGGCGGCGATCAGCTGGTTCAGCTCTTTCCAGTTTGAGCGGATAAACCCGCCTTTACCCCGCGCCTTCCTGTAGCTTTGCGCCTTTTGCGGATCGTTCTGGATGGCATCCCAGGCCAGCACCGGATCGGTATGCTGCGCCAGCGCCTCGCGCCAGAGCTCAATCAGCCTGCGGCGCACCAGCGGGTACTTAAGGCGGTTGGCGCTGTAGAGGTACCAGGAGTAGCTTGCACCTCGCGGGCAGCCGCGCGGCTCGTGATTGGGCAGGTCAGGGCGGGTGCGGGGGTAGTCGGTCTGCTGGGTTTCCCAGGTCACCAGGCCGTTTTTGACATAAATCTTCCAGCTACAGGAGCCGGTACAGTTTACCCCGTGGGTGGATCGCACAATCTTGTCGAACTGCCAGCGCTGGCGGTAGCTGTCCTCCCAGTCGCGGTTGGTGTGATACACCTGCCCGTGCCCATCGGCGAAACTGTCGCCTTTTGTTTTGAAGTAACGGAAGCGGTCCAGCAGTTTGCTCATGACATTTCTCCTGCTTCGATAGCATGGCCGGAGTGCGATGCATCACGCTCCGGCGAAGATGTAGTTTTTATTTTTTTGAGGATTTACGGCCATACACCAGCCAGGTGACCAACACGCAGACGATGTAAAACACGAGGAAGACCTTCATGGCCCCAACCGGCGATCCGGTCATCGCCAGCGAGGTGCCAAAAGCTTTGGGAATGAAGAACCCGCCAACGGCACCGATGGCGGAGATAAAGCCCAGCGCGGCGGCGGTCTCCGTCACCGCTTCATGCTGCGCCTGTTCGTCCGTGCCGCCCTGCTTCTTGACGCGGTCGAGGGTGATTTGGCGAAAGATAATCGCGATCATCTGGAAGGTCGAACCGCTGCCCAGCCCGGCGGTGAGGAACAAGCCCATAAAGACCAGGTAGAAGGCGATAAAGCTGCCGGAGCCAGAGCCGGGGAGCGTCAGGAAGATCAGGGCGCTGAAGATAGCCATAAAGACGAAGTTAATCAGCGTGACGCGCACGCCGCCCAGCCTGTCAGAGACCATCCCGCCCGCCGAACGCGCCAGCGCGCCGATCAGGGGGCCAAAGAAAGCGAGGTGCAGGATGTTCACGTCCGGGAACTGGGTTTTCGACAGCATGGCAAAGCCTGCCGAGAAGCCGATAAACGAGCCGAAGGTAGCAAGATAAAGCAGGCTCAGCAGCCAGAGGTGAAAGCGCTTTAGTACCGGCAGTTGGCTGGCGATAGAGGCTTTAGAGCTGGCGATATCGTTCATGCCAAAAAACGCCGCAAGGGTTGCCAGCAGCAGCAGCGGCGCCCAGACCCAGGCCGCATTGGCCAGCCACATCGTTGAGCCGTCCTCCTGCGGTACGCCGTGCACGCCGAGGAAGGTAAACATTGGCAGGAAAATCACCAGCGGAGC
The DNA here is from genome assembly GCF_011683705.1 of Enterobacter sp. 725m/11. Classification (NCBI taxonomy): domain Bacteria; kingdom Pseudomonadati; phylum Pseudomonadota; class Gammaproteobacteria; order Enterobacterales; family Enterobacteriaceae; genus Enterobacter; species Enterobacter sp. 725m/11. The sequence goes on from NZ_JAAQOK010000024.1 coordinate 59,562, forward strand.
AAACAGCTGCATCACGCTGACGCCCAGATTTCCCAACCCGCCGTTGATGCCCAGCGCGCTGCCCTGTCTGGCCTTCGGGAAGAAGAAGCTGATGTTACCCATGCTGGAGGCAAAGTTGGCCCCGGCAAAACCGCAGAGCAGGGCAATCACGATAAAGACCCAGTAAGGTGTCGCGGTGTCCTGAATGGCTATCCCCAGCCAGACGCAGGGGATAATCAGGATAACGGTGCTCAATACCGTCCAGTAGCGTCCGCCAAATATTGGCACCATAAACGAGTAGGGGACGCGCAATATCGCGCCAGAGAGTGAAGGTAATGCCGTTAGCATAAAAAGCTGATCGGTGGTGAAATTAAATCCGACTTTATTCAGATTGACCGCAACGGCGCTAAATAACATCCACACGCAAAACGCTAATAGCAGGCAAGCTACAGAAATCCATAGGTTTCTTCGTGCGATATGTTTTCCTTTATTCTCCCAAAATTGCGCGTTTTCAGGTTTCCAGTTACTCAACAGATGGGGATTACTTTTATCACTTTGTTGCGACATATCGCCCTCTTGCTTACCATGTTTGAGAGAAAAATGAAGTAAAAACAAAAAGATGATTAAAGAAGTGTAATTGGTTTTTTGGGATGCTTTGGGATACATCTGAAAGGATAGATAAAAAAGCGAACCCCCGAGATTAGAATGAAAATAAGGGCTCGCTTAATGTGTTACTAATTGTAACATTTTCCGTAATTTATACTCCGGAAGGAGTATTAAAACAATTCCAGCGTGATAAGTTTGTCGAGATGTTTATTAAATGCCGCATCGTCCATTTCAGGCATATTTAATACGGTGATCCCATCCAGGCCACAAACCAGCCCTATTAAACGCCAGGCGATATTTTCCGCCCGATCGGTAAGCGTGAACGCGTTGGCATCAGCCCCGGCGCGGATAATCGCCACGGTTTCCTGATGCCACATCTCCATGGTGAGGACATAAGCCGCTTTGATCTCGGGATCACGGCTGGCGAGAATTTGGGCTTCCCGCCAAAGGCGAATGTAAGGTTCAAGCCCACCGTCGTCACTGCCGAGCATGCTGTGCAACCGTTCCCGCCAGCCGGCGTTTTCACCCACCACGTCGGCATCCAGCAGCTCGCGGATCACGCGCACAAACGCCAGCGATTTTAACTCGCCGCCGGAGGCAAAGTGGTGGTGGACCTGCCCGGTCGCGACGCCCGCTTCTGCGGCAATGCGCCGTACCGTCATGGCTGCCAGCCCCTCGGCCAGCGCCACGCGCATCGCGGCCTGTAAGATCGCTTCCCGCCGCTCTTCCTTGCTCAAATAGCGCATTTTTTCTCTACTCTCAATAAGACCGAAACGAGTGTAACAAAAAGCTGGACAGTCGTTCAACTTTACGTAGGATCGGATTCTGGACATGTGTCCATTTTTAAAATGAAAAGGAAATTTATGTTTCGTCAGTGGTTAGCGTTAGTAATTATCGTGCTGGTGTACATCCCGGTGGCGATTGACGCGACGGTGCTGCACGTGGCGGCGCCGACATTGAGCATGACGCTGGGTGCCAGCGGAAACGAATTGTTGTGGATCATTGATATTTACTCGCTGGTGATGGCGGGGATGGTGCTGCCGATGGGTGCCCTGGGTGACCGCATTGGCTTTAAACGCTTGCTAATGATCGGCAGCACGCTGTTTGGCCTGTCGTCCCTGGCGGCCGCGTTTGCACCGTCGGCAGGGTGGCTGATAGCGGCGCGCGCCTCGCTGGCGATCGGTGCGGCAATGATCATTCCGGCTACGCTTGCGGGGATCCGCACGCTGTTTACCGACGCGAAAGATCGCAATATCGCGCTCGGCGTCTGGGCGGCAGTGGGTTCCGGCGGGGCGGCGTTTGGTCCGCTGATTGGCGGTATGCTGCTCGAGCATTTTTACTGGGGATCGGTGTTTTTAATCAACGTGCCGATTGTGCTGGTAGTGGTGTCGCTGGCCGCGCGTTTTGTGCCCCGTCAGCAGGGCCGACCGGAGCAGCCGCTGAATATCAGTCATGCCATCATGCTGATTGTGGCGATTTTGCTGCTGGTCTACAGTGCCAAAACCGCGCTCAAAGGCGTCCTGTCGCCGTGGCTGGTTGCCTCCGTGCTGGTGACCGGCTCGGTGCTGCTGTTTATCTTCGTGCGTATTCAGCTTCGCGCCCGCGTGCCGATGATCGATATGCGCCTGTTCTGCCATCGCATCATTCTGAGCGGCGTGGTAATGGCGATGACCGCCATGATTGCCCTGGTCGGGTTTGAGCTGCTGATGGCCCAGGAGCTGCAGTTTGTTCACGGCTTTACGCCGTTTGAAGCGGGTATGTTTATGCTGCCTCTGATGGTCGCCAGCGGGTTCAGCGGGCCGATCGCGGGCGTGCTGGTTGGGCGATTAGGGCTACGCATCGTCGCGGCGGGCGGCATGGGGCTCAGCGCCGTCAGCTTTATTGGCCTGTCGATGCTCGACTTCAGCACGCAGCAGTGGCAGGCGTGGGGGCTGATGGTGCTGCTCGGCTTTAGCGCCGCAAGCGCGCTGCTGGCCTCGACCTCCGCCATTATGGCTGCCGCGCCGAAGGAGAAAGCCGCTGCCGCAGGGGCGATTGAAACCATGTCCTATGAACTGGGCGCCGGGCTGGGGATCGCTATTTTTGGTCTGCTGTTGACCCGCAGCTTCTCGGCGTCCATTGATCTGCCGCAGGGGCTGAATGCCTCGCTCGTCGATAAAGCCTCGTCATCCATTGGTGAAGCGATGAAGGTGGCGCAGGAGCTGACGCCGTCCCTCGCGGAGCCGGTGATTGAGGCGGCGAAAAGTGCGTTTATTACCTCCCACAGCGTGGCGCTGGGGAGTGCGGGCGGAATGCTGCTGTTGCTGGCAGTGGGGATCTGGTTTAGCCTGGCGAAGGTGCCGAAGCCGTAAAACACGCCCGGTGACGCTGCGCTTACCGGGCCTACGGGCGCGGTTGTCCGAGTCGCGCCACCCGGTTTATTTTTCCTGGGCCGCGGACAGGACGCTGTGCAACAGCACGTTCGCCCCTTTCTCCGACCACTCTGGCAGGATCCTTTCCGCTTCGTTATGGCTGATGCCCTTCACGCAGGGAATAAAAATCATGCTGGCAGGGGCAATTTTGCTCACATAGCAGGTGTCGTGTCCCGCGCCGGAGACCATCGGTTTCGCCGAGTAGCCCAGTTCCGCCACGGCCTTCTCCGTGCGGGCCAGACATTCGGCATCAAACGCGATGGGCGCGTAATCAAAGATGCGCTCAACGACAGCCGCCACCCCGCGCAGGCTCAGGCTTTCAGCCACCTTATGCAGCGCCGCCTCCATGGCTTCCAGTGCCGTCAGCGCCGGATGGCGAAACTCCACGCTGCAGACCACCCGAGACGGCACGACGTTGCGCGAGTTTGGCGTAACCTGCGCCATACCGATCGTCGCACGTCCGTCCGGCGCGTGCCGATAGCCAATCTCCTCCACCTTCAGCGCCAGCTCCGAGAACGCGGTCAGCGCGTCGCGTCGGCTGTGCATCGGCGTGGTGCCCGCGTGGGCGGCAAACCCGTCCAGCGTCAGGGTAAACCAGCGCTGGCCCATTGCCGCGCGGACTAACCCGATATCCAGGGCTTCATCTTCCAGAATCGGGCCCTGTTCGATGTGCAGCTCGTAGCAGGCGTGAACCGGAAACGCGCGGGCAGGGGCTTCACCCCGGTAGCCGATGCTTTCCAGCGCTTCACCCACGCTGATACCGTCGCTATCCGCGCGGGCATGGGCGTACGCTTCGCTAAATTGCCCCGTCCAGACCCCTGAAGCGAGCATGGCTGGCGCAAAGCGCGCGCCTTCTTCGTTGGTCCAGTTGACCAGCACGATGTCACGCTCCGTCTCAAGGTGATGGTCATTGAGGGTGCGCAGCAGCTCCAGCCCGGCCAGCACGCCGTAAACCCCGTCGTAGTTCCCTCCCAGCGGCTGGGTATCCACGTGCGAACCGGTCATGACCGGCGCGAGTTGCGGGTTTTTCCCCGCGCGGCGGATAAACATATTGCCCATGCTGTCGACGTCACAGGTAAAACCGGCGTCCAGCGCCCAGTCGCGCAGCAGGTTACGCGCAATACGATCTTCCTCGCTCAGTGCCAGACGGGTCACGCCACCGGCGGGCGTGCCGCCGATCTGCGCCATCATCTCAAGCGTTGACCACAGCCGTTCGGCGTTGACGCGGATCATGGCTTGTCCTTACCGCTGCGGTAGCGGAAATCACAGCACGCACCGCCCTGCATAATGGTCGTGGTGCGGGTTAGCTCTACGTCCGGCGCATAGCCAACGATGAATTTCTCATCGCGCGCGCAGGAGAGCAGATGACCAATCTCGCCCAGCCCCATCTCGTGGTACATCTCCGCGTAGCGACAGCGGGTCACGTTGTAGTTGTACTGCTGGTCGTCAGCGTCGATCACCTTCACGTCCAGGGCGTTATCTTTCTCCCACAGATACTGCAGGGCGATAAAGCTCTTGATGTTCGCGCCGTTGGGTTCTTTGCTGGCAAACCCTTTACCAGCATCAATCGCGGCCTGCTCAATGGCCTCGCCAATCACCGCCTGGGCGCGGGCTTTCCCTATCTCGCGCACCAGGATTTCATAAATTGGCTTAATAATTTCAGCTTCAATTTTGCGGCGGGCGAGAATGCCCAGCTCATTATTATCACTCATCACATTGCCTCGCTGCGTTACTTCGCTTTTGCGCCGCCCAGCACGGTCTGCGGCTGCCATTTGCCGTCGACAACCTTATAGACCGTGAACGACGGCGATTTCAGGTTGCCCTCTTTATCAAACGCGATCTGTCCGGTAACGCCGGAATAGCTGATGGCGCGCAGGGCGGGCAGATAGTCTGATGGCTCAACGGAGTCTGCTTTTTCCATCGCCGCAACCAGCACGCGGGTGGCGTCATAGGCGAACGGGGCGTGCAGTTCGATATGAGTGTGGTAGCGGGCCTGGTAGGCCTGTTCGAATGCCTTTCCACCCGGCATCTGGTCAACGGGCAGGCCCGGCTCCAGCGCCACAACGCCTTCGCCTTCTTTCTGCGCCAGCTTCAGGAACGTCTGGCTGACGAATCCGCCTGCGCCCATTAGCGTGGCATTCATGCCCAGCTGTTTAATGCGGCGAGCCAGCGGTGCGGCCTGGCTGTCGACGCCGCCGAAGAAGATCAGATCGGCGTTTTTACTGCGGATGGCGGTCAGCACGGCGCTGAAATCGACCGTTTTGTCATCCACGTACTGACGGTCGACAATTTTCACGCCCTGGGCTTCCAGCGATTTAATAAACTGGTCCGCAAGCCCCTGACCGAAGGCGGTACGGTCGTCGATTACCGCAATGCGTTTGGCTTTCAGGGTGTTAACCGCGTACTGACCGGCGAGCTGGCCGCCGTCATCGTCGTGTCCCATCACGCGGAAGCTGGTATCAAAACCTTGTTGCGTATAGGCGTGACCGGTCGCGACCGGTGCCACCTGGGCGATGCCCGCATCGTGATAAACGCGGGCCGCTGGAATGCTGGTGCCGGTGTTCCAGTGGCCGACCACGCCCGCCACATCGCTGTCCACCAGACGCTGCGCGACGGCTACGGCAGTGCGCGGGTCAGACTGATCGTCTTCGGACTGCAGTTTGAAGGTGACCGCTTTGCCGCCGATGGTCGGATGCTGCTTGTTAATGTCGTCAATGGCCAGTTGCGCGCCGTTCTCCAGATCTTTCCCGATACGGGCGGACGGGCCGGTCAGCGGCCCCGCCAGGCCGATCACCACGGTTTCGCCGTCGGCGGCCCACGAGGACGTTGAGGCAAGACCGCCGAGCAGAATAGCGGCGCTGAGCGCACTGATTTTTACTGTTTTCATTGTATTTCCCTGATGTTGGCTGATGTGGTTAAACGGGCATTTCGCCCAAATAAATGTGTGCAATCTGGTCGTCGTTAAGCAGCGCTGTCGATTCGCCATGATGAACAATGCTGCCGCTGTCCATCACCCACGCGCTGTCGGTCACTTCCAGCGCGAGCCGGGCGTTTTGTTCGATCAGCAGCAGGGCGACGCCGCGCTCGCGCAGCCCGGCGATAACGGCAAATATGTTCTCGACCATCTTCGGGGCAAGGCCCATCGACGGCTCGTCGAGGATCAGCAGGCGCGGGCGGCTGAGGAGGGCGCGGTTAAGGGCCAGCAGCTGTTGCTCGCCGCCGGACAGCAGCCCGGCAAGCTGATGCTGGCGCTCGCCCAGACGCGGGAAGCGTTCAAAAATCTCGTTCATCTCGCGCTTAATGGTGACAGTGTCACGTCTGAGCCAGGCGCCCATCTGCAGGTTTTCCAGTACCGTCATGCGGGAGAAGATCCCGCGGCCCTCCGGAACCATGACCAGCCCGTCGCGAAGCAGGGTCTCCGGGCTCTGTTTGCGGACCGGCTTACCGTTGAATTCAATACTGCCGCTAAAGCTTTCCAGCCCGGTAATGGCGCGCACGGTGGAGCTTTTCCCCGCGCCGTTAGCGCCGATCAGCGTAGCCTGTTCGCCCTCGTGCAGGGTAAAGGAGACATCGCGTACGGCCTGAATGCCGCCGTAATGCACGTCCAGACGTTCTACCTTCAGTAATTCAGTCATGGGCGTTACCTCCAAGCCAGGCGGCGATCACTGCCGGATCGCGCCGCACGCTTTCCGGCGTACCGCTGGCGAGCGTTTTACCGTAATCAAGCACCGTCAGGCGATCGCAGATGCCCATCACCAGCTTGACGTCATGTTCAATCATCAGCAGGGTTTTGCCGTCATCGCGGATGCGGATGAGCAGCTCGCCGAGCGCCACTTTTTCCGCCGCGTTCATTCCGGCGGCGGGCTCGTCCAGCGCCAGCAGCAGCGGATCCGTCGCCAGCGCGCGGGCGATTTCAAGGCGACGCTGATGACCATAGGCCAGATCGCAGGCGCGATAGTGGGCGAACTGCGCAATGCCGGTATAGTCCAGCCAGTGCCAGGCCAGCTCGCGGGTCTGCTTCTCTTCGTCGCGGGCGTGTTTATGGCGGCTCAGCGCGGCCCACAGGCCGTTACGGGTGCGCACGTGGCGGCCCACCATCACGTTTTCCAGCACCGACATCTCGTTGAAGAGGCGCACGTTCTGGAAGGTGCGGGCAATCCCGGCGGCGGTGACTTTCTCTATGTGCTTTGGGAAGTAGGGCTTATCGGCAATCGAAAACTCACCGCTGTCCGCCGGATAAAGCCCGGTGATCAGGTTAAAGCAGGTGGTTTTTCCTGCGCCGTTGGGGCCAATCAGCCCGTAGATTTCCCCCCTGTTAACGGTAATCGAAACGTCATCTACGGCAGTCAGCCCGCCGAAGCGTTTTGACATGTTGCGTACGGTTAACAGGCTCATGCCTTCACCTCCTTGTGGCGTACCGGCCAGAGGCCTGACGGGCGCACCAGCATGACCAGCACCAGTGCCAGACCGTAAAACAGCTGGCGCAGCACTTCCGGGTCAATCAGTACCGTACCGAACAGCGCCTGCTGAACCGGCGCTGCCTGGCTGCGCAGCAGTTCCGGTAGGGCGGTAAGCAGTACCGCGCCCAGGATCACGCCCGGTATGTGCCCCATACCGCCCAGCACCACCATCGCCAGTACGGCAATGGACTCCTGCAGCGTGAAGGATTCCGGGGAGACAAAGCCCTGAAACGCGCCGAAAAGCGCACCTGCTATGCCGCCAAAGGAGGCGCCCATCGCAAAGGCGAGCAGCTTATAGTTACGCACGTTGATGCCCATCGCGCGGGCCACGTCTTCATCCTCGCGGATGGCGTGCCAGGCGCGGCCAATACGGGAATGCTGCAGGCGCAGGCAGACAAAAATAATCGCTACAATCACCAGCATCAGCAGGTAGTACCACAGCCACAGGGCGGGCACTTTGAAACCAAACCAGTGGTAGACGCCGCTAAACTTCAGGCCGAACAGGTTCAGCGTATCCACCCCGGTAATGCCCTTTGCGCCGTTGGTGATGTTTACCGGACGGTCGAGGTTGCGCATCAGGATGCGGATAATTTCGCCAAAGCCGAGGGTCACTATCGCCAGGTAGTCCCCGCGCAGCTTCAGCGTGGGCGCACCGAGTAAAATCCCGCACACTGCCGCCACGAGGGCCGCCAGCGGAATAATGAGCAGATACGAGGTGTGCAGCCCATCCGGGAACCAGACGCCGAGGATCGGAAACACCTCCAGCAGGTGTGGGGAGGCCATCAATGCCGCGAGGTAGGCGCCGACGGCGTAAAAGGCGATAAAGCCCATGTCCAGCAGGCCGGTATAGCCGACCACAATATTGAGCCCGAGCGCCAGCATGATGTAGAGCAGGGCGAAGTCGATAACGCGCACCCAGTAGTTGCCGCCGAGCTGCGTGGCCACCACGGGCGCAATCAGCAGCGCGAGGCAGAACAGGCTCATGCCTGACCAGAATTTGCGCGTCGTCGCCGGGGCCTGAATTTGAAGTGTTGTCATGGTAATCCTTACGCCCTGTGCGCCACGCGCTCGCCCAGCAGGCCAGCCGGACGGAAGACCAGCACCAGGATCAGCACCATAAAGGCAAAGACATCCTGATAGTTGCTGCCAAATACACCGTGGGTCAGTTCACCCAGGTAGCCTGCGCCCAGCGCTTCGATAATGCCGAGCAGGATGCCGCCAATCATGGCACCCCGAATGTTACCAATGCCCCCCAGCACGGCGGCGGTAAAGGCTTTTATCCCGGGCAAAAAGCCCATCGAGAAGCTGGCGTTACCGTAGTTGCTGGCCATCATTACGCCTGCCAGCGCGGCAAACGCCCCGCCAATGGCAAACGTCAGGGTGATAATGGCGTTTGGGTTAACCCCCATCAGCGTGGCCACGCGCGGGTTTTCCGCCACGGCGCGCATGCCGCGCCCCAGGCGGGTGTATTCCACCAGCAGCCAGAGCCCGGTCATCACCGCCAGCGCCAGCGCCACGGTGACAATACCGGTAACGGTCACGATGGCGGGAGGGTGCATTTCACTTCCTGACGTCACGGTAATCGGATCCATGGGCAGGATCTGCGGAAACATCAGCGGGTTGCGCGTCCAGATAATCATCGCCACGGTTTGCAGCAGGACGGAGACGCCGATACCCGAGATCAGCGGCGCCAGGCGCGGTGCGTTGCGCAGTCGACGGTAGGCAAAGCGCTCCACGGCCATGGCCAGCAGGGCGCAAACGGCCATGGCAATCATCAGGGCAACGCCGAGCTGCAACAGCAGCGGCATATGCGGGAAGGTGCTATTCAGGGCGTTAATGGCGGAGAGCGTGGTGAGCGCGCCGACCATCAGAATATCGCCGTGGGCAAAGTTAATAATGCGCAAAATGCCATACACCATGGTATAGCCCAGCGCGATCAGCGCGTAGATGCTTCCCAGCATCACACCGTTGATCAGTTGTTGTATGAGTGTATCCAACGTCTGTACCCGCAAAGTGCTCGTTCTGCGGCTACCATCCAATAAATGAATTAAATTGTAAAATATGCATCTATTATTTCTTATGATAAATAAATATTGTTTTATGTTTATGATTTAAATGAAAATAGTTAATGCCTGCTTTTGGGTAAAAAGCCTAAAGAAATCAACATATGAATAAAACAGAACAATTGGTGAGCCTGACGGCGTTTGCAGAGAGCCGCCTGGCAAACGATCCGCCGCTTCGGGCCGTACGTGCATTCGAGGCCATCGCCAGGCTGGGGAGCGTCACGCTGGCCGCGCAGGAGCTGGATATCTCTCCGTCGGCCGTCAGCCATCAGCTCAAGGTGCTCGAAGGATACCTGCAAATGCCGCTCACGGAACGTCAGGGACGCAGGCTGGTGCTGAGCCAGCACGGGCGGGAATATTACCGCTCGATCCGTGCGGCCTTTAACGTGTTGCGCCAGGCGACGGAGCACCTGGCGGAGCAGGCGCAAACGCGTCAGGTCACCATCAGCCTGATTCCGCTTTTTGGTATGGGGTGGTTTATCCCGCGCTTGCCTGCGTTCATGCGCGCCAATCCCCAAACCGAGATCAACGTGGTGTATGCCAATCACCGTAACTATCTGAGCGACGCGTCGGATATGTCGATTCGTTTTGGTAACGGGCAGTGGGCGGGGTATCAGAGTGAAAAGCTGATTTCCGGCCAGATGGTGCCGGTGTGCAGCCGCGCGTTTTTGCGCGTTCATGGCCATATCGACACGCCTGAACAGCTGCTGCAAATGCCGCTGCTGCACGATGAAGAACGTACTAGCTGGACGCAATGGTTTTTGTTGCAGGGGGTAAAACGTCCACTCCGGCGCAGCGGCCCGCTGTTTGAAGACGGGCTGTTGACGCTGGCGGGCGTTCAGGCAGGGCTGGGATGTGCGCTCATGCGGGAGCCGCTGATTGCGCCATATCTTGAGAGCGGCGAGCTGGTCAAGATATTTGACTTACCGATTGATGACGGGCGCGATTATTACCTCTGCGTGCGCTCAGATTCAGAGATGACCGAAGACGGCAAGCTGCTGCAAACCTGGCTGCGTCGGGCGGCAGGCGGGGAGTTGTCTGTCGGGTAAAAGCGGAAGATAAAAAAAGCCAGCGTGTTACGCTGGCTTTTGTAATGACAAATCTTAGAACTGGTAGGTCAGACCCAGCGCAACGATGTTGTCGGTACCGATACCTGCCTGGCGAGTGAACTGGTTGTCGTCCAGCAGGTTGATTTTGTAATCCACGTAGGTGGACATGTTTTTGTTAAAATAGTAGGTGGTGCCGACATCAATGTATTTAACCAGATCCTGGTCGCCGAAGTTCTCGATGTCTTTACCTTTAGACTGCAGGTAAGCGATGGATGGACGCAGGCCAAAGTCGAACTGATACTGAGCCACAACTTCGAAGTTTTGCGCCTTGTTTGCAAAGCCGTAGATGTCGCTGCGGTTACCGTTAGAGGTGCCGAAACGGGTTGCGTTATAGGTCTGAGAGTACTGCGCCGCGAGGTAAACGTTGTTCGCGTCGTACTTCACGCCGCCGCTGTACACTTCAGCGCGGTCGCCTTCACCGTATACGCCAGCCGCATTCTGGTCAGCGGTACGGCGAGAGGAAGACATTGCACCACCGACGCTGAAGCCTTCACCCAGATCGTAAGTCAGGGACGCGCCGTAGCCGTCGCCGTTCTGGTTCAGCAGGCTGCGGCCGTTGGTGTTTTCACCGCTTACGCTGCCGTTTTTACCCTGGTACTGCAGGGCAAAGTTCAGGCCGTCAACCAGACCGAAGAAGTCCTGGTTACGGTAAGTTGCCACGCCGTTTGCACGAGACTGCAGGAAGTTGTCGGCACCGTAGGTGTCACCGCCGAATTCTGGCAGAACGTCGGTCCAGGAGGTCACGTCGTAAATCACGCCGTAGTTACGACCGTAATCGAATGAACCGGCTTCAGCGAACTTCAGACCTGCGAAGGCCACACGGGTCCAGGACTGGTTGTCGCCTTCGTCCTTGTTACCCTGAATCTGGTATTCCCACTGGCCGTAACCGGACAGCTGGTCGTTAACCTGGGTTTCACCCTTGAAGCCGATACGCATGTAGGTTTTATCGCCGTCTGCGCCTGCGTCATCAGAGAAATAGTGCAGACCTGTCACTTTACCGTACAGATCCAGCTTGTTACCGTCTTTGTTATAAATCTCAGCTGCGTTTACAACGCCTGCTGCCAACATGGAAGTGACTGCCACTGCAACTAATTTAAGTTTCATCTTAAATATTCCTTATAATTTTTTTCAGTATTTCCTGAACCATCGCGAACGATTTCTAAACGAGGCTGTTCGTCAACGGCGTGCTATTTTTAAAAATCTTGTAGCTGTCTCTTATACACATCT
>NZ_JAAQOK010000025.1:0-71436 GCF_011683705.1 Enterobacter sp. 725m/11
TCCGTCGTCGGCAGCGTCAGATGTGTATAAGAGACAGGTTTTGTAGCTGGTTTGCGGGTCCAGCGCGGTGACCTGTACCTTAGCCTGATCGCTGATGGTCGTTTTGCCTGCGACCAGCAGCTGGTCGCTGCGGCCATCACCGGCGATATCGACGTCATAGAAAGAGTCACCTACAAAATTCAGATAACGTTTCAGCGTCAGCGTGCCGATATCACCATCCCCTGGCGAGATATGCCCGCCGGAAAGGATCTCGGTCTGACCCAGCGTGCCGTTCCCTCCCAGCGTTCCGCCGGCCTTGATTGAGGCGGCGCTGCTGTAGCCCAGCCCGTTGCTAACGTCGGATCCCGCCGTCGCGTTGAGGATCAGCGTCCCGCCGTTCTCGGCGCTAAGGGTCTGAATATCAAAAATATCGTCTTCTGGCTGGGTGTTGATGTTGCTGGCGATAATGACTTTGCCACCGCGCGCGGTCACGTTCGCCTGAAGGGCTGAAAGATCGCCATTCAGCGTTGTCTGCCCGGAAGTATTGATCACTTCACCTTCGCCACTCATCTTGTTGCTGAAGACGTAATTTTCATCGGTATGGTTGAAGTAGACATAGCTGCCGAACAGCCCGCCGCGCAGGCTGATTGCCGTATTCGCATCGAGAGTACCCGCGCCGCCCGCTGTGCCAAGCGTTGGCTCAGTTAAACCCGTGCCGGTGTCCATATTGCCGCGGCTGCCGATAATGAGCGCACCCCGGTTCGAGCCGGAACCCGAGGTCCCCACGATCAGCGTATTGCTGCCAGCGGAAAATGAACCGCCGTCAATCACCGACAGCACGCCATTGCCATAATCGCCCACGCTCACGCTGCTGCCGCTGGTAAAGCGCGAGTCTTTGCCCGCAATAACCAGCTCGGCGGTTTTACCTGCCCCGGAGACGCCCGCCACCTGCACGCCGCCAACGTTAACCGCACCGCCGTTCAGCACGTCCAGGTCGCCATAAAGCGTCAACGTACGGCCAACGTTCCACTGTGAGCCGCTCCCCGTGACGGTGGCTTTCGGGCTTAGCGTGTCGGTTTCACCCGGCCCGGTACCGTTGCCGATGCGCGCATCGTAGGCGGTGCTGAGCGCCGCGCCGTCTTCAATCGCCAGCGTGGAGCGTGCCCCCAGATCGGTACCTACGCTGAGAAAATTACTGGTCACGCGAGAGCCGGCGCCAGTGGCGATAAGGTGGCTGTCGTAACCGCGGGTGGTGCCGACAACGATTTCTTTTGCGCTGGCCAGCGCGCCTTCTTCGACTCGCAGGGTGCCGAGGCCAAGATTGAGGTCGCCGCGCAGGACGTACTGATCGTTCACTGCGTTAAGCTCAGCGTTTGGCCCACGGACCGTGACCACGCTTTCATAAATTTGGCCGTCGAACAGCCGACCGATGTTGATGTTATAGGCGGTGATTTTGCCATTATCGATCAGCAGGTTTCCGGGTTGATTACGTCCAACGTAAACATCTCCGGTGTAACCCAGCGTTTCGGTTATACGCGCCTCGCCATCAAAAATGGCATCGGCTGCACGCGCGAAATCGGCAGGTGAAAGCAGTAACAGCGGCGCGGAAAATAGAGCGAGGTAAAGTCTGGAAAGCGGCGTCTTAACCGCTAAAGCATGCGATGTAGAGTTATTCACGGGCTATCTCCGTACTCATTAGCGTGATGTCTGGAAAATCGTTTTTATGAAAACTCAGATACGTCAGAAAATATAAAAGGCGTTATTTATGTACGCCTTTTCATTTGCCGTTAATTATTTATGCGTGACAACAGGGGTACAAGTTGGTGCGCTGAGCGTCGGGGCGGATCCTAAAATCCCCGGCATCATCATTGATGAACAATCGAAAATACGCCCTTTTTCCGTCGTAGCGCGATAAGACAGTTTTTGCCCTCCCAGTGCGTCCGGCTGGGCGCCATTAACATTGGTCACGGTTATTTCATCCGATGAGCCCAGCCCCAGCATTTTCGCGGTCTCCGCCTGCAGGAGTGGAATAGCCTGATCGGTTTTTAGCGTGGAACAACCGGCGAGCATCAACGTAACGCTTAAAAAGATGAGTGGTTTTTTCATAAATTATCCTTGATATCCAATCAGTTAATTTCACTGATTGTATTTATGTTTTCAATTACCCAAATCAGCGAATAATATATTTCCCTTTCCTAATCGAAAAAACCCTCCTAAAGTAGGGTGGGTAGATAATAATTCATCTGTACACTCAGATATGCGAAGGTAAAAGGAGGATCCTTTGGGGCAGAATTATGCGTTGGTCGTTGATGACCATCCATTGGTAGCAAGCGGCATCGCTAATTTTCTGATTTCACATTGCCAGTTTAAGCAGGCGAGCGTGGTGACGAATGAGGAAGATTGCTACCGTCAAATTAGGGATAATGGCCCGCCGCGTTTGCTGGTCATCGATTTTTGGCTTTCGTCCGGAACGGCACTGAAATTACTCAAAGAAGTAAAACAACATTACCCACAGGTACGGTTCCTGGTGGTCAGCGGGGACGACAATAATGACATCTGGCAGAAAGTTCACGCCGCCGGGGGACACGGATTTGTATTGAAAAGCGAACCGCCTGAAATGTTCTCACGGGCCGTTTGTGCACTCCTTGATAATCTGACCTGGTTTCCTGAGAGAAACGATTTTCCCGTTGAATCGAATAATGAGAAGTTAAGTAAATTTAACTTAACGCCGCGACAAATAGACGTTTTAAATATGATTATGCGCGGCCTACCAAATAAACGAATCGCCGCGCAGCTTTCAATTTCTGAGCCCACGGTCAAAGAACACATCAGCAATATATTGAAAAAGATAGGCGTTAACAGCCGGGTCGAAGCCATCACGCTTCTGCATGGCAAGCGGGAATCATCAGAATGAGGTTTTTCCAGAGCTTACAGAAGGATGGTATCTCATCTCCCGCGCAGATCCGTTTGCTAAACAACACTTTTTTGCGGCTGGTGTTCAGCTTTAGCGCGGTGCCATTTGTCGGTATTCCTTTTGCCATCTGGATCTATTTGCTGGGCGATGAACTTGGCCCAACCATTATCTGGATAATTATTTACCTGCTATGTGCCGTGGCAATCCGAATATTGCACCGACGCTACCAGCGCGAAGTGAAAGAGCATGATGAAGAGGACGTCCTGCGCCGCTGGCTTCCGCGCATAAATAAGATCGCTTTTATTCACGGGCTGGGGATTTCATCTCTCTATTTAATTACTCCGCAGACGCAGAACTTTGACTTTTTCCTGCTCCTGAATATCAGTATTGCCGCCATCGTCGCCGCCAATGCGACACATCTGACGCCAGTCATCAGCACTTTTACGTGCTTTTTCTTCGCCTCCTGGGGAGTATTGAATATCGGTATCATCTGGCGGCTGGACGAGCTGATATTCATTGTGCTGATGCTGAACCTGCTGTACGGCTTCGCCATTTACCGCCATGCGTTAACGTCGCACGCGTACTTTATTCAGCAAGCGCTGCTTGAGGAAAAAAGCTCACGCCTGGCAGAACAGTTTCGCCAGGCCAAAGAGGAAGCGGAGCAGGCGCTGCTGGATAAAAATCAGTTCCTGACGACAGCCAGCCACGACCTGCGTCAGCCGGTACACGCCATGGGCTTTCTGATTGAAGCGATTATCCACCGAAACCGGGACGACAGCCTGACGCCCCAGCTGCTTGACCTGCAGCAGAGCGTTCGCTCGGTGCATTTGATGTTCAATTCTCTGCTCGACCTCAGCAAGATTGAATCCGGGAAAGTGCTCACTGCCTCTACCAAGGTGGACATCGGCGCTCTGCTCGACTCTGTGATCACGCTGTTTCGCGAAGAGGCCAACAGCCGTGCACTTAGGCTGTCCACCCGTCGACCCAAACGCCGCATCCACGTGATGGGCGACCCGCTGCTGGTGCGACAATCGCTGATTAACCTGATTCAAAACGCCCTTCGCTACACGCAGCAGGGCGGCGTGCTGGTTGCCATCCGACCGCGCGGTGACGAGTGCCTGGTGGAAGTGTGGGACACGGGTGTCGGTATCGCTGATGACGAGAAAGGTAAAATCTTCTCCCCTTATTACCGCCCCGAACTGGCCTGGAAGATCGACAGCGCCGGACACGGGCTGGGCCTCGCCGTGGTTGCCCGCTGTGCCAGGCTGATGAAGGTGAAGTACGGGATGCAATCCATAGAAGGTAAAGGCTCACGCTTCTGGATGCGCTTCACTCAATATGCTGGCGAAGAGATCGCGACGGACACCCCGCCCGCCGATAACAACGTCTCTGCGCCGGTACGCTATGCGCCGCTGCGCGGTTCTTGCCTGGTCGTCGATGACGACCCGCTGGTGACGTCAGCCTGGGAGAGCCTGATGAGCGTTTGGGGAATCAAGGTGCGCTGCGCGGCCTCCGCTGAAGAAGCGTTCGCCATCATCGACGACGGCTTCACCCCGTTCGCCGTGCTGTGCGACCAGCGCCTGCGATCCGGCGAAAGCGGCTTCGACATCCTGAAAGCGCTTTTTGAACGTCTGCCGGACATGAGCGGCGCGATGGTCAGCGGCGAATTTAATTCGCCGGTTCTGCTGGAGGCGGAGCAGGAAGGGTATCTGGTGCTGCGCAAACCTCTGGAGCCGGCTAAACTGCATGCGCTGCTGACGCAGTGGTCAGGATGTCGTGGATAGGGGAATAGATAATAGCAGCATTGCGCTTCACTGTAGGGCCTAATTAATGATTTCATCGTGCATGATTCAGCCTCCTGTGGTGATCTGCATGTTGCTTCTACCGGGCAGGGCGGGAGATGTTGGAAACGGCCCCGAAGGAGTCATTAGAGTTGCTACCAGCGAAGTTCCGCAGTGGGCAATAATGTCAGTTTTCGAGCGTATACTCTAAGATACCTTCAACTCGTTGATATATATTAATTTGATGAATATCGCCAGGTAGCGATTTATCCGCCAAATTAAGTTAAACTTCGTCACAGGTTTCAGTGAGTTATGGGACGGATAACAGAATGACCAGCGAAGAGGCACTTTTAAAATCAGGTTTTAGCAAACGAGATATTCAAAAGCTAAAAAACAACATTGAAAATTACGGTGGTTCGTTTGATAGCGTAACTCATGATCTGGCCAATCGTTTTAAGGCTATGAAGTGGATAACTATTATTGCCTTCATCATACTGGCTTTAACTCTTTTACTTGCATCCAAGGATACAAGCCTGACACTAGCACTCACGTTATTGATTGTACTACCTTTCATCTGGTATATAACGCCAGCAAAACTTGGCTACAAATCCTGGCGTTATCGTAAAATGCTGACTAATTCTGGGACGGGTCGCTGACGGACAACAGATCAAAAATAATCTTAGCTTTCACGCCATAACCCGCTATTTTCATTGTAAGCTGCGGGCGGCTCAGTGTGCTCACCTTTCGGTAATAGTCAGCAGGGAGATAACGAAACAGTCGCCAGGTACCAGGTCGCCGTAACAAGCCAAAAATGGTGTACGCATTAGCGGCCAGTGAAATTGATTTGTAGACACCTAACCCATTCTCACGACTAAAGCCCATAAACTCAGCTGTAGACATCGCGGCATTCGCGACCAGCCCTTCACTGGTAGTGTTGTTAGTTGCGTAGCGAGCCACTTCTTTACTGATGCTGTTTGCCCCGTCAGTAACCAGAATCGCACCAGCAAGAACCCCGAGAGGGGTCATAGTGCCTATGAGGGTAAATCCTGCGGCTATTTCAGCACCGGCCAGGACAACACTAACAGCCGAGATCACATACCCAACAATTTTGTTATTCTCTCGGATAAACTCGACTTTAGCGTAAAGCTTCGCTGCCTTCGTTCTTAATAAACGCGCTTGTTCCAGCAGGTTACTGTTTTCTTCTCTGAGAGTTTTAACGCATTCCATGCATTCTTCATCTGATTTAGCCCGACGAGCTAACGTAAACTGATGTTCTATGAGGTCCCGAATTTCCTGAACAAACTTCATTCGAGTCAAACTATCGCTGAGATGAAAAGCCGACAGAGTGTTGGCTGTATTTACCAGTTTCCTGGCTTCCATATTCACCATCGTTTCCGCCCAGGCTTTATTTCTTCCACCTGAGCGCATCATGTTAAGTAATGCTGCATCCATTGTAGTTCCTCTCAATTGCTTTACCGGCCTCTGCTTAGACTGATAAACGCCCCCCTGACAGCCATGCGTGCCAACGCACACACAATATAGTAGCAATGTGGTTACGGTGTCTGAAGTAGAAGTCGCTTTTTACAGCTTCGTTCCTCGGCCTACTTTACTGCGGTTAGCCTGGGACTGTTCCAGCAGTGTACGAAACGCCAACAGGTCACTTTTCAGGATGTCCCGGATGGATTTACCACCAATCAATCTAATAAAACAGTTAGCCGATGGGGTGTAATCTCGGATATGTGATGCCGCTCTGTCGGGCTCTGTCCAATTGAAATATGCATTTGTAATGCTCAAATAGATCGGTGAAGGTCAGGTTTTTCTGCTTCTGTGTGGCGGTAAAGGCGGTAAACACGCCAGTTGTACCACCGGGAAGCGGGGCCGGAGGAGAGATAAGGGTGTAACTACTGTTCAAACAACGAGTTGCTGACTCAAAAAGCAAAAACCCCCGCCGAAGCGAGGGTTATAAATAAGTGGTGCCCGGACTCGGAATCGAACCAAGGACACGGGGATTTTCAATCCCCTGCTCTACCGACTGAGCTATCCGGGCAACGGGGCGCATTAAACCCGATCTGCCCGTTGCCGTCAACGAAAAATGTTGTTTTCGTTACAGACTGCGCAATCTCTCGCCATTTCGCCGCAATCTTAAGCGAAAAAGTGAGTCCAGAGCGCAGAGAGCGGCATGGCGAGCAGTAATGCGGGCAGCATATTCACCACGGCAAACATTTTGATCCCGCAAATACGTAGGCCCGTCGCCAGCAGCAGCAGGCCGCCGACGGCGGTGAAGTCCGCCATCATCGCTGGCGTGGTCAGCGGGAGAATCAAGGTGGCGCAGGTGGCAAGCGCGAGTTGAATCAGCAGCATCGGCACGCAAATCGCCGCAACGGCAACGCCGAGTGTGGTGGCGAAAATGGTGGCGGTGAAGAAATCGAGAAACGCTTTTGCAATCAATATGCTTGGGTCGCCCGTCATCCCTTCCTGCATCGAGCCGAAAATCCCGGTGCCGCTTGCGCAAAACAGAATAATAATGGCGACGTAGTTCTGAATAAACGACTCGTGCGTGCCGTGTTTCGCCTTGCCCGGTCGGGCAATCAGGTTTTTGGCTTTGCCCACCGCGCTATTGATGCCTTTTTCCAGATAGCAAAATTCGCCAATCAGTGCGCCGAGCAGTGTAGCCAGCACCATGACGGGCAGGTTGGCGCATTTGATCACTAGAAGGATGCCGATGCCTAAGGATGCCAGGCCAAATATAGAGGGCATGGATGAACGGATACGCTCCGGCAGCCGCTGACTCAACACTGCGCCCAGTACGCCGCCCAGCAATACGGCTCCGGCGTTAATAAATGGCCCGATAACCACAGTTAACTCCTGTTATTTACTCATTGATATTGCATTATTATGGCACGTCAGGGCTGCGTGAGCCTTAGCTTTGGGTGGTTTCGTGCATACTGATTCCTTCTTGCGCGTGAAAATAAAAAGTGACATGATTGCGCGAATTTTCTCCTCCCTGTCTCACCGCTCGGTGAGGGTATTTGCGCTTATGAAAACCATGAAAATTGCCGTCAGCCATGAGCTGGTATCCAAAGTTTCTACGCACCGTGAAAAGGTGACGCTGGATAACACCGATTTCACCGATGTGGCGGCAGTCGTCATTAGCGTTGTTGAAAGCTACAGCGGCATTCTCGCGTTGCTGAAGCGTACGTGCTTTCAGCTACCGGTGTTTATGTTCT
Organism: Enterobacter sp. 725m/11; assembly: GCF_011683705.1. Taxonomy (NCBI): domain Bacteria; kingdom Pseudomonadati; phylum Pseudomonadota; class Gammaproteobacteria; order Enterobacterales; family Enterobacteriaceae; genus Enterobacter; species Enterobacter sp. 725m/11. The sequence goes on from NZ_JAAQOK010000025.1 coordinate 7,902, forward strand.
CGCAAGAGCCTGGAGAGGTGCCTGATGGCGTCACGGCGATTATCTCGGGTAAAGCTCAGGAGTTTCTGGAACTGGAGAGCGCCGCCTGCCGTTACGAAGAGGAATTGCTGCCGCCTTTTTTCGATACCCTGAGCCAGTATGTAGAGATGGGCAACAGTACCTTCGCCTGTCCGGGCCACCAGCACGGAGCTTTTTTCAAAAAACACCCGGCAGGGCGACAGTTCTATGATTTCTTCGGTGAGAACGTGTTTCGCGCCGACATGTGCAACGCCGACATTAAGCTGGGCGATCTGCTGATCCATGAAGGCTCCGCCAAGCACGCGCAAAAGTTCGCGGCGAAAGTATTCAACGCGGACAAAACCTACTTTGTGCTGAACGGCACGTCGGCGGCCAACAAGGTGGTGACCAACGCGCTGCTGACCCGCGGCGACCTGGTGCTGTTCGACCGCAACAACCATAAATCTAACCACCACGGCGCACTGATCCAGGCGGGCGCTACGCCGGTGTATCTTGAGGCGGCGCGCAATCCGTTTGGCTTTATCGGCGGGATCGACGAGCACTGCTTTGATGACGCGTATCTGCGGGATCTGATCCGCGAGGCGGCGCCGGAAAAGGCCGACGAGGCCCGCCCGTTCCGCCTGGCGATCATTCAGCTTGGCACCTATGACGGGACGATCTACAACGCCCGCCAGGTGATCGACAAGATCGGCCATCTGTGTGACTACATCCTTTTTGACTCCGCGTGGGTGGGCTACGAGCAGTTTATTCCGATGATGGCGGAAACGTCTCCGCTCTTGCTGGAGCTTAACGAGAACGATCCGGGTATTTTCGTGACCCAGTCGGTGCACAAGCAGCAGGCCGGGTTCTCGCAAACGTCGCAGATCCATAAAAAGGATAACCACATCCGCGGTCAGGCGCGCTTCTGTCCGCACAAGCGGCTGAACAACGCGTTTATGCTGCACGCCTCCACCAGCCCGTTTTATCCGCTGTTTGCGGCGCTGGACGTGAACGCCAAAATTCACGAGGGCGAGAGCGGGCGCAGGCTGTGGGCGGAGTGCGTTGAGCTGGGCATTGAGGCGCGCAAGGCCATCATCGCCAACTGCCATATGATTAAACCGTTTATCCCGCCGGTGGTGGCCGGGCGGCCATGGCAGGATCACCCCACTCAGGTCATTGCGAGCGAGCGTCGCTTCTTCAGCTTCGAGCCGGGGGCCAAATGGCACGGGTTTGAGGGTTATGCGAGCGAGCAGTATTTCGTCGACCCGTGCAAGCTGCTGCTGACCACGCCGGGCATTGATGCAGAAACAGGTCACTATACCGATTTCGGAATTCCGGCGACCATTCTCGCCCACTACCTGCGCGAAAACGGCATCGTGCCGGAGAAGTGCGACCTCAACTCGATCCTGTTCCTGCTGACGCCTGCCGAAAGCAGCGAGAAGCTGGCGCAGCTGGTGGCGATGCTGGGGCAGTTTGAGCAGCATATTGAAGACGACACGCCGCTCGCCGACGTGCTGCCGACCATCTACCAAAAATACCCGGTGCGTTACCGCGACTACACGATCCGTCAACTGTGCCAGGAGATGCACGATCTCTACGTCAGCTTTAACGTGAAGGATCTACAGAAGGCGATGTTCCGCCAGGAGAGCCTGCCCGCCGTAGTGATGAACCCGCAGGATGCAAACCAGGAGTACATTCGCGGGAACGTGGAGCTGGTGCGTATTCGTGACGCTGAAGGGCGCATTGCCGCCGAAGGCGCGCTGCCGTACCCGCCAGGCGTGCTGTGCGTGGTGCCGGGAGAAGTCTGGGGCGGGGCGGTACAGCGTTACTTCCTGGCGCTGGAAGAGGGCATTAATATGCTGCCGGGCTTCTCGCCGGAGTTGCAGGGCGTTTACAGCGAGAAGGATGCGGACGGGATTAAGCGGCTGTATGGGTACGTATTGAATGTCTGAACGTAGGCCCGGTGGCGCAAGCTTACCGGGCCTGGAATACTTCGTCAGGCTTCTGCGCGGCGGTACATCCTTCTCGGATGCCCAATCTTCCCGTACAGCATCTCCGTCGTCAGAAAACCCACCTCCACGCAATGTTCCAGATAGCGTCGGGTGGTGGTTTTACTCAGTCCCGTCTCGCTCACCACCTCATCCACCGTAAAGCAGTGCGCCGCCTTGCTGTTAAACAGCGTTTGCACCCGCGCCAGCGTGTTCTCCTCTATTCCCTTGCTGCCGTTGTCCAGACGATAGTTTTTCGCCTGTAACTGATAGAGTGAATCCACGTTCTGCTGGTCGACAATCTTCCAGACCCGCTGCTGTTCGGTAAACTGCACAAAACGCTCCAGCGACTGGCTGAGCCGCTTCCAGGAGACCGGCTTAAGAATATAGTCAAACGCGCCGTTTCGAATGGCCTGGCTACAGGTGTCCATATCGCTGGCGGCGGTGATGAAAATCACCGAGCAGTTGGCGCGGGCCAGCATCGGGTTGCTGATAAGGGTGATGCCTTTGCCGTCCGGCAGGTAGTTATCCAGCAGCATCAGCTTCGGCTGTTTGCTCTCCAGCTGTCGCTGCGCGTCGGCCAACGACGCGGCAATCCCCACCAGCCTCAGGCGCGGATGTTTACCGATAAGCTCCGCGTGCAGCTGTGCCAGTTCGTTCTCGTCTTCAACAATCAGTACGTCGATAAGTTCATGTTGCATAGTCGGTATCTTCCAGTTGCCGGACGGTTCCCGAGGCCGGGATAAACAGTGAGAAAATGGTCCCGTGCGGCATGTTATCGGCAACTTCTATTGTGCCGCCAGCCTGCGTGACGTAGCTTTCGATCAGATACAGGCCAATCCCGTGATCGCCCCGCGTTTTGGTGGTGATGCCGCGTTCAAATATCCGGTCACGGATCGCCGGGGTAATGCCAACGCCCTGGTCGGCCACTTCAATAATCAGCTCCTGCTCGCTGAGTTTTATCAGCACTTCCACCGGCGCATGCGGGAGCGGCGATCGCTGCGTCGCTTCGATGGCGTTATCCAGCAGGTTGCCAATAATCGAAATCAGCTCTTGCTCTCCCAGCGGCAGGAACGGTTTGTCCAGCCGACAGGCCGGGTCGAAACTCAGCTCGACGCCTTTCTCACGCGCGCGGGCGGCTTTTCCCAGCAGCAGCCCGCAAAGTGTCGGGGAACTAAAGCGGGAGGAGATAAAGTCCAGCAGCTCCTGAGCATGCTCCGACTGCGCCTGAATGTAGCGAATGGCCTCTTCATAGCGGCCCATATGCAGCAGGCCGGAGAGGGTGGTCATCCGGTTCAGCTGCTCATGACGCATAATGCGCAGGTTATCGACGTAGCGTTTTACCTGGCTGAGCTGGGCGCTCAGCGAGTCGATCTCGTTGCGATCGCGGAAGGTGATCACCCAGCCCTGCAGCGACCCCTCAAGCATGATGTGTACCCGGCTGGCAATCACCGTGAGATCGTTAAAGCGGCAAATCTCGTCATGGGTATCTTTCGCCAGCATCGTCTGCGTGTCGAAGAACGGGACCGGATCGATCACCTGGCTTATCAGTTGCCCGCGCAGTTCCCGGGCCGGCTGGCTCAGACCCAGCAGCTTGCGCGCCGCCTGGTTGATCACCTCTATGCGCCGTTCGTTATCAATGGCGATCACGCCTTCGTAGATGGACTCCATCATCGCCTTTTGCTGGCGCACCAGCAGGCCGATCTCTCGTGGCTCCAGGGAGAAGATCTGCTTCTTAATACTACGGGTAAAGAACCAGGAGAAGACAAAGAGGGCGATCAGCAGCAGCACGGCGGCAATCAGGATATTGACCACTTTACTGACGGTAATGGTGTCCAGGTAGCTGGTGAGATAGCCAACTGAAACAATGCCGACCACCTGCCCGGCGTCGTTGAAAATGGGCGCTTTACTGCGCAGTGAAATGCCCAACCCGCCTTTACGTATGGTTGTCGTGCTTTTCCCCTGCAATACGGCTTCATTGTCGCCGCCGACCAGCGTCGTGCCCACCCTGTCGGCAAAGACGGAGTGAAAAAGATGCCGTCCCGTATTATCGCCAATGACAATAAAGCTGGCGTCGCTGTGCGCGGCCATTTTCTGCATGAAATCATGAATGGCGTTGATATCTTTTTGTTCAACTTCAGTACGCAATGACGGAATAAGCGCAATCTCTTCCGCCTGTATTTTAGCGCGCGCACTCATTTCCTGATAAAGCTGTTTTCCGACATCGGCATAATAATATCCGCCCAGCAGCACAAAAAGCACTGAGAAAAAGGCAACGAGCGAAATAAACAGCTTAATCTGGAAAGACACTTTCATAACTATCACGCAAAGTAGCGGCAAAGATCGTCAATATATCATCTTTTTTCATGCGGATGTCCGCTTTGCGGGAAACTTGTGATCCCTTGCACAGCAAGGGCTGTAAATGATTTATCCAGAAGGCTTAAGATCTTCATGCTGCTAAGTTAAATGTTATTTGGTGGTTCAATTCAGAAAAGAAACCATAAAAACCACGATAATAAATAAGGCATAAATCACATTAAATAAAAGAAACCATAAAAACCATAGCTGCCATTAAAACTTCGCTTTTAATATGCCATTCCTCACATAAAGTAGGCCTTTGTGACTCTAAGCTGAACGCACAAAATAACTAAGGGGCTTATTATGAGCACAACTGACGATTCTTTCTCTGTTACCCACGACCCGATTGAAATTCAGCGGCCATCCCTCAAGGAGCGGTGGTGGCATATTATGGATACCTGGAAAATCGGGATTATTCCTCTGCCGCTGTTCGTTCTGGCGGGCGCGCTGATCGCGATTGATTGCCTGGGCGGAAAACTGCCGAGCGATATCGTGGTGATGGTGGCGACGCTGGCCTTCTTCGGCTTTGCCTGCGGTGAGTTCGGCAAACGCCTGCCGATTGTCGGCAAGCTTGGTGCGGCGGCGATTTGCGCCACCTTTATCCCTTCCGCGCTGGTCTACTACGGTTTGCTGCCGGACGTGGTGGTGGAATCCACGACCAAATTCTACAAATCCACCAACATTCTCTACCTCTATATCTGCTGCATTATCGTCGGCAGCATCATGAGCATGAACCGCACGGTGCTGATTCAGGGCTTCCTGCGCATCTTCTTCCCGATGCTGTGCGGTGAAATCGTCGGCATGATTGTTGGCATGGGCGTGGGGCTGGCGCTGGGCCTGGAGCCGTTCCAGATCTTCTTCTTTATCATTCTGCCGATCATGGCGGGCGGCGTCGGGGAAGGGGCGATTCCGCTTTCCATAGGCTATGCCACCCTGCTGCATATGGACCAGGGCGTAGCGCTCGGCCGCGTGCTGCCGATGGTCATGCTCGGCGGGCTGACGGCAATCATCATCTCCGGCTGCCTGAACCAGCTCGGTAAACGATACCCGCACCTGACCGGTGAAGGCCAGCTGATGCCTAACCGCGCGAATGCCGATGCCACCGTCTCTCAGCCTGCGTTTTCCGGTAAAGCGGACGTGACGACTATCGCCTCCGGCGCGCTGCTGGCGGTGCTGCTGTACATGCTGGGCATGCTCGGCCACAAGCTGATTGGCCTGCCTGCGCCCGTTGGCATGCTGTTTATGGCGGTGCTGGTGAAGCTCTGCAACGGCGCCTCTCCGCGTCTGCTGGAGGGCTCTCAGGTGGTGTACAAATTCTTCCAGACCTCCGTAACCTACCCGATCCTCTTCGCCGTTGGCGTGGCCATTACCCCGTGGCATGAACTGGTGGCCGCCTTCACGCTGACCAACCTGCTGGTGATTATCAGCACCGTCTCCGCGCTGGTGGCGACCGGGTTCTTCGTCGGCAAAAAGATCGGTATGCACCCGATTGATGTCGCCATCGTCTCCTGCTGTCAGAGCGGACAGGGCGGTACCGGCGACGTGGCGATACTGACCGCAGGCAACCGCATGAGCCTGATGCCGTTCGCCCAGATTGCTACCCGTATCGGCGGCGCGATTAACGTCTCTGTCTCACTGCTGATTCTGGGCAACTTCCTCGTCTAAGTATTCAGGAAAAAACAATGAAACTCGCAAGCTTTTTATACCAGGGAAAACGCAGCTACGGCATCGTTCAGGCCGAGGGCGTGATTGATTTAGGCCGCCGTCTCGGTGACAGCTATGGCGACCTTAAAGCGCTGCTGCAGGGCAACGGGCTGGCATTGGCCACCCGTTACCTGAACGACGCGGTGGATGTACCGCTGAGCGCCATCACCTTCTTACCGGTGATCGTGCAGCCGGAAAAAATCCTCTGCGTGGGCATGAACTACGCCGACAAGCGCAAAGAGTTTGACCAGCACAACCCGGCCCCAACGCTGTTTGTTCGCTTCCCGGACTCACAGACCGGCCACAACGAGCCGGTGCTGAAGCCGCGCCACTCCAGCGAATTCGACTACGAAGGCGAGCTGGCGGTGATCATCGGTAAGGGCGGGGAGAACATCAGCCGCGATGACGCCCTGCGCCACGTGGCGGGCTACAGCTGCTACATGGACGGCTCCGCCCGCGACTGGCAGCACACCTGGTTCACCGCCGGTAAAAACTGGCGTCAGACCGGCGCGTTTGGCCCGTGGATGGCGACGGCGGACGAGATCCCGGACCCGCACAGGCTTGCAATCCGCACCTGGCTGAACGGCCGCATGGTGCAGGAAGACAACACCAGCAGCATGATCCACAAGGTTGCGGAGCTGATCGAGTACATCAGCACCTTTACCCGCTTAAGCCCGGGCGATGTGATCATCACAGGATCCCCTGGCGGGGTGGGTAAAAAGCGTAACCCGCCGCTGTTTATGAAAGAGGGCGATCGCATTGAGGTGGAGATCGAGCATATCGGTCATCTGAGCAACGTGATTGTTGAAGCGCCAGCCGTCGGGCTTGCGGCGGCACACTGAGAAAGGCGGCATGAACAGTCAACCCATCGATTTTCGCCAGACGCTGGTGGCGAAACACCCGGAACGCTTAAGCCAGATCCGCTACCTGCTGGCAGACAGCGGCCTTGGCCTGGACAACGACATCACGCTGTTTGTCGAAGCCTGGTCCGGCGCGCAGCTGGTGGGTTGCGCAGGACTTGCCGGCAACGTCATCAAATGCGTGGCGGTCAACGAGCAGCTTCGTGGGGAAAACCTCAGCGCGCGGCTGCTGGCAGAGGTGGAAAATGCGGCGCTGGAGCGCGGCCATTTTCACCTCTTCCTCTGCACCCGTCCGTGCAACCGGGAGCGCTTTGCCCGCAGCGGCTTCTGGCCAATTGCCCAGAGCGGGAACAACGCAGTGCTGATGGAGAACACCCCGCAGGGGATCGCGCGCTACTGCCGTACCTTAAGCCGGATGCGAAAGGGCGGGGAGAAAACTGGCGCGATAGTGATGAACGCCAATCCGTTCACCCTCGGCCACCGCCATCTGGTGGAGCAGGCGGCGCAGCGGTGCGATGCCCTGCATCTGTTCGTGGTGCGTGAAGACGCCTCGTTCTTCCCGTTCAGCGCGCGTCTCGAGATGGTGCGCGCAGGCGTGGCCCATCTGCCGAACGTGGTGGTGCATGAAGGCTCGCAGTACATCATCTCCCGCGCCACCTTCCCGGCCTACTTCTTGAAGGAGACCGGCAAAGTGCAGCAGGCGTGGAGCGAGATCGACGTGCTGATCTTCCGGGACTTCATCGCCCCGGCGCTCGGCATCACGCACCGCTTCATCGGCTCGGAGCCGTTTTGCGACATCACCCGCCAGTACAACCAGACGCTGCACGATCTGCTGGCTTCGCATATCGAGGTGGTGGAAATGCCGCGCATCAAGGCCACCGGCAACGCCATTTCGGCGTCCGAAGTGCGCCGTTTACTCAAGACACAGCAGTTTTCCCGGATCCGGGAGATCGTCCCGGACTCCACCTTCGCGCATCTCGAAACACACTATCGTGCGAGTGCGGAAGTCGCATAACTATCAGGAATTTATCATGAATATTGTAAGGGAGGCGCTGGCCGGAACGCAGGAGTCCAGCGACCTGATGGTGAAAATCGCCCCCGCTCACGGCGAGCTGGAGATTGTCATCCACAGTGAAGTGATTAAGCAGTTTGGCGAGCAAATTCGCCAGGTGGTCAACGACACGCTGCGCGCCATGAACGTGCGCCAGGGGCTCATCATTATTGAAGACAAAGGGGCGCTGGATTGCGTAATCCGCGCCCGCCTGCAAAGCGCGCTGATGCGTGCCGCCGATGAACGGGCCATCAACTGGGAGGCGCTGAAATGAGCAAACTCCGCCGCAGTATGCTATTCCTGCCGGGCGCCAATGCCGCCATGCTTTCCACCGCGTTTATCTACCGCCCCGACTCCATCATGTTTGACCTTGAGGACGCCGTCGCCCTGCGCGAGAAGGACACCGCGCGCATGCTGGTATTCCACGCGCTACAGCACCCGATGTATCAGGATATCGAAACCGTGGTGCGCATTAACCCGCTCAGCACGCCGTTTGGCCTGCTGGATCTGGAAGCCGCCGTGCGGGCAGGCGTGGACGTGATCCGTCTGCCGAAAACCGACACGCCGGACGACGTCTACGAGCTGGAGGGCCACCTTGAGCGCATTGAACGCGAGTGCGGCCGCGAGGTCGGCTCCACCCGCGTGATGGCGGCGATTGAGTCGGCCATTGGCGTCATCAATGCCGTGGCGATTGCCCGCAGCTCCCCGCGCCTCATCGGCATCGCGCTGGCCGCCTTTGACTACGTGATGGACATGCAGACCGAGCGCGGCGACGGCACCGAGCTGTTCTATGCCCGCTGCGCCGTGCTGCACGCCGCTCGCGCCGCGGGCATCGACGCCTTCGATGTGGTGTGGTCAGACGTTAACGACGAGGCCGGATTCCTTCGCGAGGTCGATCTGATCCGCAAGATGGGCTTTAACGGCAAATCGCTGATTAACCCGCGCCAGATTGACCTGCTGCACAACGCCTACGCCCCGACGCAGGAAGAGGTGGATCACGCCAAAAGGGTGATTGAAGCGGCAGAAGAGGGCGAGCGTAACGGCCTGGGCGTGGTGTCGCTCAACGGCAAAATGGTGGATGCACCGATTATTAACCACGCGCAGGTGGTGCTGGAGCGCGCGGCGGCTTCCGGCGTGCGTCGGTAAGGATGACAAAATGAATCAAACAGAACTTCTCCACGTAAACTTCCCCCATCTGCGGGATCTGAAACCCTTTGATACTGCCCACAGCGCGACGCCCTGGCTGGCGGACAGTGACGCGAAGCACAACCGCAAGCTCTGTGCCTCCCTTGAAGAAGCCGTAGCGCGCAGCGGCCTGCAGGACGGGATGACCATCTCCTTCCACCATGCCTTTCGCGAAGGCGACCGGGTGATCAACACCGTTGTGGCGCTGCTGGCGCGGATGGGATTTAAAAATTTGACTCTGGCCTCCAGCTCGCTGATGACCTGCAACGACGCGCTGATCGAGCATATTGAAAGCGGCGTCATCACCCGGATTTACACCTCGGGCATGCGCGGCAGGCTGGCGGACGCCATCTCCCACGGGCTGATGGACGAGCCGGTACACATTCACTCCCACGGTGGGCGCGTGAAGCTGCTCCAGGACGGCGAGCTGAATATCGACGTGGCGTTTCTCGGTGTGCCGTGCAGCGATGCGTTTGGCAACGCTAACGGCACGCACGGTAAATCGTGCTGCGGCTCGCTCGGCTACGCGATGGTGGACGCGCACTTTGCCCGCAAGGTGGTGCTGCTGACCGAAGAGCTGGTGCCGTTCCCGAATATGCCCGCCAGCCTGGTGCAGGACCAGGTGGACTACATCGTGCAGGTCGAGAGCGTGGGCGACCCGGCGAAAATCAGCGTCGGCGCGGCGCGCGTCACCAGCAACCCGCGCGAGCTGATGATCGCCCGCTATGCGGCGGACGTGATTGAACACTCCGGCTATTTCAAACCGGGCTTCTCGATGCAGACCGGCTCCGGCGCGGCGGCCACCGCCTGCACCCGCTTTATGGAAGAGAAGATGGAGCGCAGCGGCGTAAAGGCGCGCTTTGCGCTCGGCGGTATCACCGGCAGCCTGGTAGATCTGCACGAGAAGGGGCTTATCGAAAAGCTGCTCGACACCCAGTGCTTTGACGGCCAGGCGGCGGCTTCGCTGGCGCGCAACCCGAACCACGTAGAGATCTCCACCAACGTCTACGCCAACCCCGGCAGCAAGGCGGCAAGCTGCGACCAGCTCGACGTGGTGATCCTCAGCGCCCTGGAAATTGACGTTGATTTCAACGTCAACGTCATCACCGGCTCCGACGGCGTGATGCGTGGCGCATCCGGCGGGCACTGCGACGTGGCGGCGGCAGCCAACCTGACCATCGTCGTCGCGCCGCTGCTGCGCAGCCGCATTCCGACGGTCGTGAAGCGCGTCACCACGCGCCTCACGCCGGGCGAAAGCATCGACGTGCTGGTCACCGACCACGGCATCGCGGTCAACCCGGCGCGCCCGGAGATCCGCGAGCGGCTGCTGGCGGCCGGGCTGAAGGTAGTGGACATCAGCGCGCTCTATGAGCGGGCGATTTCCCTGACCGGCATACCGAAACCGATTGAATTTACCGACAAAATCGTCGGGGTGATCCGCTACCGCGACGGCAGCGTGATCGACACCGTACGACAGGTGAAGGAGTCAGTATGATTTTAGCGACACCCGTGCGGGCGGGTGTCAGCCTGGAGGAACTGCTGGCGGCGAAAGAGCGTCGCGCTGCCCGTCAGGCTGACATGCTTGAGCACTATAGACAGCCGGTGATCTCCCTCACGCTGGTCACGCCAGGGGAAGTCAAGGACAGCCTGCGCTATCGCAACACCATGGGCGTGGCGCTCCAGATGTGCGACCAGCTGCTGTGGGAGAACCGCTGGCAGGTGCTGGACCGCCAGGTGCTGTGGCCGCCCACCGGACCGGAAGCCTTGTGGTGCGTCGCCCATCCGGCGGCGGAAATCAAAGCGCACTGCGCGGAACTGGAGCAGACGCACCCGCTCGGCAGGCTGTGGGATCTGGACGTGATCTGTCCTCAGCACGGCCACGTCGGGCGTCAGTCGCTGGGGACAAACCTCAGGCGCTGCCTGATCTGCGACGAGCCCGCGCATGCCTGCTCCCGTTCGCGGCGCCATCCCGTTGAGCATGTAGTTTCCCGCGTGGAGAAGACGATCGATGACTGGTTTGCTCGCGACTAAACCGCGCCCGATTGATGTGCCCGCGCTTGCCGAAGCGGCGCTGTGGCAGGAGCTGGAGCTGACGCCCAAGCCGGGGCTGGTGGACAAGCTTAACAACGGTTCCCATCGCGATATGGACCACGCGCTGTTTGTCCGCAGCATCGCGGCAATTACGCCGTGGTTTTCGCGCTTTGCTGAACTCGGTAACGTGCATGCGGATAAACCCGCTGACGCACAGCTGCGGATTATTCGCCCGATGGGGATGGCCTGCGAGCAGGCGATGTATGCCGCGACGAACGGCGTGAACACGCATAAGGGCGGGATTTTTGCTCTCGGCCTGCTGTGCTTCGCTGCCGGGCGTGTGAAAAATATCTCTGCGGACAGCCTCTGTTGTGAGGTGAGTAACATCTGCTGCGGGCTGGTGTCGCGGGAACTGGCAGCGCGCAGCGGGCAGGCGACGGCGGGCGAGCGGCAGTTTCAGCAGTACGGCTTAACCGGGGCGCGAGGCGAGGCGGAGAGCGGCTTTGCGACGGTGCGTAAGGCGCTGGGGCAGTGGAACGGACAGTCGCTTCACGGCCTGCTGTTGCGCCTGATGGCGGTCAATCAGGACAGTAATCTCGTGTCACGCGGCGGCATTCAGGGGCTGCGCTACGTTCAGGGCTATGCGCGGAAACTGCTGGCTAACGGCTGGGATCGCGAGGCGTTGTTTAAGATGGATGAGGCACTGATTGAACGAAACCTGAGTCCGGGCGGTAGCGCGGATTTGCTGTCGGTGGGGTGGGTGCTCTCTGCTATAAAATAGCCGGGTGGCGGCTACGCCTTACCCGGCCTACGGTCTGGTTTTGTAGGCCCGGTAAGCGAAGCGCCACCGGGCACAACAATTAATGCGCAATCGGCTGTGTACCGTGCGCTGTGCGAACGTGCTTGTACTTGAACAGCGCGAGGAACGCGAAGAACAGCACCAGCGAATACGCCGCGAAGATCAGCCACACGGGCTGCCAGTCGGTGATACCGTTGGTGGTGTACATCTCAACCACTTTACCGCTCACCACGCCGCCCAGAATACAGCCGAAGCCGTTAGTCATCATCAGGAACATGCCCTGCGCGCTGGCGCGGATTTCAGGCTTCACCTCTTTTTCCACAAACACCGAACCGGAAATGTTGAAGAAGTCGAAGGCGCAGCCGTAAACAATCATCGACAGCACCAGCAGCACGGTGCCGAACGCGCTCGGGTCGCCGTAGGCGAACAGGCCGAAGCGCAGCATCCACGCGGCGATACTGATCAGCATGACGTTTTTGATGCCGTAGCGGCTCAGGAAGAACGGGATGGTCAGGATGAACAGCGTCTCGGAGATCTGCGAGATGGACATCATCACCGACGCGTGCTCAACGATAAAGCTCCCGGCAAACAGCGGATCGTTATCGAAGCTGTGCAGGAAGGTGTTGCCGAACATGTTGGTGATTTGCAGCTCCGCGCCCAGCAGCATGGAGAAGATAAAGAAGATCGCCATGCGCTTGTTTTTGAACAGCGCGAAAGCATCCAGGCCAAGCATGGTGCTCCAGCTCTGATTTTTCTGCTGGTTAGACACCGGAATGGTTGGCAGCGTCAGGGTGAACAGCGCCAGCAGTACGGAGAGCGCAGCACCAATATACAGCTGCATGTGGCTCAGCTCGAAGCCCGCGAAGCTCACGCCCCACATCGCCATGATAAAGCCGATGGTGCCCCAGATACGGATTGGCGGGAAGTCGGTGACGATATCCAGGCCGGCAGATTTCAGGCGGTAGTAGGAGATGGAGTTGATCAGCCCAAGCGTTGGCATATACGCCAGCGAGTTAAGCAGGATCACCATAAACATCGCCCCCGGCGTGGTCACTTCGGCCGCCATAAACAGCGTCCCCGCACCCACCAGATGGCAAAGCATATACAGCCATTTCGCACTTAACCATTTATCCGCCACGATACCGAGCAGCGTTGGCATGAAAACAGCCGCAATACCCAGCGAGCTGTAGACGGCACCGATTGACGCACCATCAAACTTGAGCGTCACAAACATATAGGAGCCGAGTGTAGTCAGCCAGCTACCCCACAGGCAGAACTGCAGAAACGACAATATTTTAAGCTGCAGCTTAAGGTTCATGTTACTTTCCTCACAAGTGAGCGGGAGATATGTTGTTATAGGAACATTCAGGGTTGTTATTTGATGCAATTCTATCAGTTGGCAACGATATGTTTTGTTACCTCCCGCAAAAAAATGCAATCCACATTAATTTGCAGTTTGGATTGTGATGCAAATAACATTTTCGTATGGGTGGAGGATAGGTGCGGCCTGATGCCCTCACCCTGACCCTCTCCCACAGGGAGAGGGGAAGCAGAACACCTTCTCCTTGCTGGAGAAGGTGTGTTGATTATCGACGACGATAGTTTTTCTGCGCCGTATTCACCTTATACAGGTACCGGCGGGATTCCGCAGACGGGTGGCGGGTGGTGAGGGTGGAGTAAACATCCCCCGGCGCCATGCTGTTGATGATGTTCGCAGCCTGCACTTTGTCATTCGAGAAGACGCGCAGCACGCTGCCCGCGCCGCCGTTATAGGCGGTGATTACCGCGTAGCGACGCGACGTCGGGTTATCAATTCCGCCGAGATAGACATTGTTCAGCATCGCCAGATAGGCCGTGCCGGTATCAATGTTGCTTTGCGGATCGAACAGATAGCTGCGGCTCGGCGTGCCGGATTTCCCCTGCGAGCGGAAGACGTCTTTACCGGCGCTGTGCTGGACAACCTGCATCAGCCCCAGCGCGTCGGAACGGCTCACCGCGTACGGGTTGAACGAGGATTCGGTCTGCATAATCGCCAGGATCAGCGACTCGTCCACGCCATACTTACGCGATGCCTGACGCACCATGCCCAGATACTTATGCGCACGCTTGTCGAGGTGATTCGGGACAAGGTTAATGGTAACGCTGTAGATAATCTTCAGGCCGTTAGAGCGGCTCTTCAGGCGCGTCTGCAGCAGGTAGTCGGCAAATTTCGTGGCGCGACCTTCCCAGCGGATCGGCTGTCCGGTCTGGTCGACAACCTGACCGTACAGGAACGGCTCTTTCGAAATGGTGATGTCGTCCGCATCGGAGTAGAGATCGATAGATCCCGGATCGTCACCCATCAACAGGGTTTTGACGATCGCCTGACGCAGCCGTGCCGCAGGGTCGGTGCCTGCGATGGTCTCAATGGTGATCGTACCCTCATCAAAGTTGATGTGGCTACGGGTCAGATAGGCGTCGGTGTACTTAACGTAGTCCTTCGGTCCGGCAATAAGAACTTCGTTAAATCCCCATATGTTCTCGATGTTATGGGCAAACTGCCCCATCAAAATGTCAAAACCGTTGGTGTCCTTGACCCAGGCTTCGTTGTAATCATCGCCTTTTTTGGACGAGCACGAGACCAGCAACGGCGCAACAAGGGCTAGCGCTAAAAGTTTTTTCATCATTCCGGGAGTGCGTGTTGTGTTTGCTTTTACGGCGGGGTTTCACCCGCACGCTGTTATTTTTCCGGCGGCGTATAGCCTTCGATGTGGACGTCTTTGCCCTCGAACAGGAAGCTCACCATCTCCTGCTCCAGCAGCTTGCGGTGCTCCGGGTTCATCATGCTGAGCTTCTTCTCGTTGATCAGCATGGTCTGTTTTTTCTGCCACTGTCCCCAGGCTTCTTTGGAGATCTCGTTATAGATGCGCTTGCCCAGGTCGCCCGGGTAGAGCTGGAAATCCTGGCCTTCAGCGTCGCGCTGCAGGAAAGTACAAAAAATGGTTCTGGCCATACGTATTCCTCTTTGTGTTGCCGATGCTAAACCATTGCACCGGCACGTAATTGCTGTAACAGGCGCTCCACGGGAGCCGCCAGCCCGACTGATGGCGGTTGCGCTAAGTTATACCAGAGAGCGGTGCCTTCATCCATGCAGGAGGTGAATGAGGACACGGGAAGCCACATCGGTACTATATCCAGATGGAAATGGCTGAAGGTGTGGCGAAACGCGGTCAGCTGCGTCAGGGTATCTGCCGCAATGCCGCGCTGTTTAAGCCATTCACGCAGCAAGTCTTCATCTTCAAACTGTGGGAAGCAGTATAGACCACCCCACAGACCGCTCGGCGGACGCTGGGCGAGGAAGACCTCGTCACCGTGCTGCATCAGCAGCATATAGCCGGTGCGCTCCGGCAGCGTCTGTTTAGGTTTCTTACCCGGATACTGCGCCCATGACTGGTTGGCATACGCCACGCAGAGGTTGTTCACCGGGCAGAGTTCGCACTTTGGTTTTGAGCGCGTGCAGACCATCGCGCCAAGATCCATCATCGCCTGGTTAAAACGTTCTACGCCCTTCGCCGGGGTGACCGCTTCAGCGATCTCCCACAGGCGTTTTTCAACGTCTTTCTTACCCGGCCAGCCGTCAACGGCGTAGCAGCGTGCGAGCACGCGCTTCACGTTGCCGTCGAGGATCGGGAAATGCTTGCCTAATGAAAGGGAGAGGATCGCGCCTGCGGTTGAACGTCCGACGCCGGGTAAATCGGCCACCTCGTCGAAGGTTTCCGGGAATTTACCGTTGTGGCGGGTGGCGACCTGCTGCGCGGCCTTGTGCAGGTTGCGCGCGCGGGCGTAATAGCCCAGCCCGGTCCACAGGTGCAGCACTTCGTCCAGCGGCGCGTTTGCCAGGTCGGTGACCGTCGGGAAGCGTGCCATAAAACGCTCGAAGTAAGGGATCACGGTGGCGACCTGCGTTTGTTGCAACATCACCTCGGAGAGCCATACTTTGTAGGGCGTTTTTTCAATTTGCCAGGGCAGGGTTTTACGCCCGTATTTGTCGTACCAGTCCAGCACCTGGGCTGAAAATTGAGAGGCTTGCATGGTCATCGATTCGCATAATCAGGGACGCAGATTGCAGCACAGCGTCAATCTGCTGTAAACCGGATCTTTCCCATGCTTGCATAGAAGCCTTAACTTTGGATAATGCCCGTTTCCCGAACATTCTCACAAGCAGACAACTCTTTTATGAAAAACGACGTCATTTCACCGGAATTTGATGAAAACGGTCGCCCGCTGCGCCGTATTCGCAGCTTTGTCCGCCGTCAGGGCCGCCTGACCAAAGGGCAGCAACACGCGCTGGACAACTACTGGCCGGTGATGGGCGTTGAGTTCAGCGAGCAGCCGCTCGACTTTACCGAGCTGTTTGGCCGCGACGCGCCCGTCACGCTGGAGATCGGGTTTGGTATGGGCACCTCGCTGGTCACTATGGCGAAAGCGCGCCCGGAGCAGAACTTCCTCGGCATTGAAGTACACTCGCCGGGCGTCGGCGCGTGCCTGGCAACGGCCCACGAAGAGGGCGTTGAGAACCTGCGCGTGATGTGTCACGACGCGGTGGAAGTGCTGCACAAAATGATTCCTGACAATTCTTTGAACATGGTTCAGCTCTTTTTCCCTGACCCATGGCACAAAGCGCGTCATAATAAACGCCGTATCGTTCAGGCACCGTTTGCCGAGCTGGTGAAAAGCAAGCTCAAGCTGGGCGGCGTTTTCCACATGGCGACCGACTGGGAACCTTATGCGGAACACATGCTGGAAGTGATGTCGTCGCTGGACGGGTACAAAAATCAGTCCGAGAGCAACGACTACGTACCGCGTCCGGAATCGCGTCCGGTGACAAAATTTGAACAGCGTGGCCATCGTCTTGGTCACGGCGTATGGGACTTAATGTTCGAGAGGGTGAAATAATGGCAAAGAATCGTAGCCGTCGTCTGCGTAAAAAGATGCACATCGAAGAATTCCAGGAAGTGGGCTTCTCCGTTGCCTGGCGTTTCCCGGAAGGCACCAGCGTTGAGCAGATCGACCAGGACGTTGATGCGTTCATCAACGAGGTGATCGAGCCTAACAAGCTGGCCTTCGACGGTAGCGGCTACCTGGCATGGGAAGGTCTGATCTGCACCCAGGAAGTGGGCAAATGCACCGAAGAACATCAGGCCCTGGTTCGCAAATGGCTTGAAGAGCACAAGCTGGAAGATGTCCGCGTGAGCGAACTTTTCGACGTTTGGTGGGACTAATAAAGCAGTAAGCGGGCCAGCATTAGCTGGCCCATTTTGTCTGAGGGAGTGTTTAAGATGCGCAAAACGTTGCTGGCTGTTGCTTTGATGGCAACCGGATTCACCGCCCATGCGGATTATCAATGTAGCGTCACCCCGCGTGATGACGTGGTGTTAAGCCCGCAAACCGTGCAGGTCAAAGGCGAGAACGGCAATCTGGTGATTACGCCGGAAGGGAACGTCACCTTTAACGGCAAACAGTACAACCTGACTGCCGCACAGCGTGAGCAGGCGAAAGATTATCAGGCCGATTTGCGTACCGCGCTGCCATGGATTAATGAAGGCGCCCTGACGCGCGTCGAAAAGAGCCGCGTCGCGCTGGACAAAATCATCACTAAAGAGGTGGGGGAGAGCAGTAATATGCGCTCCCGCCTTACGAAGCTCGACAAGCAGCTCAAAGAGCAGATGAACCGCATTATCGAGACGCGCTCTGATGGCCTGACGTTCCACTATAAGGCGATCGATCAGGTCCGCGCTGACGGCCAGCAGCTGGTGAACCAGGCGATGGGCGGCATCCTGCAGGACAGCATCAACGAGATGGGCGCCAAAGCCGTGCTGAAAGGCGGCGGTAACCCGCTGCAGGGTGTGCTGGGCAGCCTTGGCGGCTTGCAGACTTCCATTCAGAACGAGTGGAAGAACCAGGAAGATGATTTCCAGCAGTTCGGCAAAGACGTGTGTAAACGCGTGGTGTCGCTGGAAGATAGCCGGAAGGCGCTGGTGGGGACGCTGAAGTAAGTTACCCTCATCCTGGCCCTCTCCCTTTCAGGGAGAGGGCAGGAGTGAGAGTTGCAGCATTTGCAGCGTCTCAAAGATCCTCTCTAACACCACCTCTTCGAATCCCAGAGTTCGTTGTTCCAGAAAACGAATAATTTCCATCCCCATACTCTGCCAGCCTTTCCCTTAGCCGGCAGAACGGGATGCGAAATCCTGAATCAGCCTTCAGGAATCTTCGGCGAGGAACAGCTCAAGAAGGGAGTTTAAGAACAGCTTGCCGTTCTCGGTGATCTGCCAGCATTCCTCACTCTCGGTGAGATACCCCTTTGCCAGCGCTTCGTCAATCTGCGGACGAATCACCGATTCCGCCAGGCCGGTGTACAGCGAAAACTCCGCGCGCGGCGCGGCTTCCAGCAGGCGGAAACGGTTCATAAAGAACTCAAACGGCTTATCCGCCGCCTCAACGTCGTGCTGACGCTCAAGGTAGCGTCCTTCCATAAATCCGCGCGGGTGGCGGGTTTTGGCGGTGCGCAGGATGCGACCATCCGGGAAGGTCACCTTGCCGTGGGCACCGCAGCCAATCCCCAGATAATCACCAAAACGCCAGTAGTTCAGGTTGTGCTGACACTGGAAGCCCGGCTTCGCGTAGGCGGACGTTTCATACTGCTGATACCCGGCAGCGGTCAAAAGCGTGTGGCCCTGCTCGAAGATATCCCACAGCGCGTCGTCATCCGGCAGCACCGGCGGGCGGGAGCCGAACAGCGTGTTTGGCTCGATGGTGAGCTGATACCACGACAAATGCGGCGGGTTCAGTTCAATTGCCTGGCGCAGATCGTCCAGCGCCTCTTCCAGCGACTGATCCGGCAGGCCATGCATCAAATCGAGGTTAAAGCTGCGCAGCCCAAGCCCCGTTGCCAGGTTCGCCGCGCGCTTCGCCTCTTCCGGGCCGTGAATGCGACCCAGACGCTTCAGCTTCGGCTCGCTAAAGCTCTGCACGCCGATGGAGATGCGGTTCACGCCCGCGCGCTGATACTCGACAAAACGGTCGGCCTCAACGGTGCCAGGGTTGGCTTCCATCGTAATTTCCGCATCCGCCGCCAGGTTCAGGCGCGCACGCACGCCGTCCAGCAGCGTCTGCATTGCCGGGCCTGACAGCAGGCTCGGCGTACCGCCACCAATGAAAATGGTCTTAACTTCACGTCCCTGTGCGTACGGCACATCGGCGTCCAGGTCGGCCAGCAGATGCGCGACGTAGTCATCGTGCGGCACTTCGCCCTTCAGCGCGTGCGAATTGAAATCGCAGTACGGGCATTTCTGCACGCACCACGGGATATGAATATAAAGACTCAGAGGCGGCAAATTAGCCATTACGTAGTGCTTCCAGTAACAGTTTCAGCGCGCGTCCACGGTGGGAAATCGCGCTTTTCTCTTCGCGGGTCAGTTCCGCAGCGGTTTTGCCCTCGGTCGGGACAAAGAAAATCGGGTCGTAGCCAAAGCCGCCGTTGCCCGCCGCTTCACGGGTAATCACGCCCGGCCAGCTGCCGTGACAGACAATCGGCGTCGGGTCTTCCGCATGACGCATGTAGACCAGCACGCAGTGGAACTGCGCGGTACGCTGTTCGTCGGGAACGTCCTTCAGGGCCACGAGCAGCTTTTCCAGATTCTGCTGGTCGGTGGCGTCCACCCCGGAATAGCGGGCGGAGTAAATCCCCGGCGCACCGCCGAGAAAATCCACGGCCAGACCGGAGTCGTCGGCAATCGCGGGCAGGCCGGTTACCTGCGCCGCATGGCGCGCTTTCAGAATGGCGTTTTCGATAAACGTCAGGCCCGTCTCTTCGGCGGACTCCACGCCCAGCTCGGTCTGAGCCACCACGTCCAGCCCAAAATCATTTAATAGCGAGGCCAGCTCGCGCACTTTACCGGCGTTACCGGTCGCGAGAACAACTTTCTGCATGGTTTAGTCCTGTTCTGTCAGAGCCGCGACTTCCGTCGGGATAGATTGCGGATTAAGGATTTTTACCTGTTTATGCCGCCCAAGTTCACCTTTTTCAATGATGACCTGGCTTTTGGCGACGCGAAACTGTTTTGCCAGATATTTGGTCAGATGCGCGTTCGCCTGGCCATCGACCGGTGGGGCGGTGATGGCGACCTTTAGCTCGTCGCCATGCAGCCCAACAATACTGTCACGGCTGGCTTTCGGCTGAATATACAGCCGTAAAACCAGCCCGTCGGTGCAGGTGCTTACTGCACTCATAGCGCCATCCACAGCCCCGGCAGCAGCATATCGCCCGTAGACTGGAGCAGTTCGGCGATCCCCATGTTGATCACATAGAGCAGCAGCACCAGGATCATCGGGGAGAAGTCGATGCCGCCCATGGACGGAAGCAGGTTACGGATCGGACGCAGCAGCGGCTCGGCCAGCTGAATCAAGGCGTACTCTACCGGGCTACGCCCCTGGCTTACCCAGCTCATGATCGCCATCACCAGCAGTACCCAGAAGATCAGCAAACCGACGGTTTTGATCAGAATCAGGACGGCGGCAATCCAGATAATCGGCTGGAAGGTGATGACCATAAACAGCACGATGGCTTTGAGCACGCTCAGAATAAACGCCACCAGCAGCGAAGCGCTGTCGATGGGGCCCATGGCCGGGATAATACGGCGCAGCGGTCCGACAACAGGTTGCGTGATTTTCACGACAAACTGGGAGAACGGATTGTAAAAGTCACAGCGGGCCCACTGCATCCAGACGCGCAGCAAAAGCGCCATCGTGTACAGCTCAATGACCGTTGAGAGCAGGAAAGTCAACGTCTTCATGGCGTTCCTCAGGTTTCCTTATTATTTGGTGTAGTCGCGCGCACCGAAAATGGCTGTGCCGATGCGCACCATAGTGCTGCCTGCCGCGATGGCGGCTTCCATATCATCCGACATGCCCAGTGAAAGCGTGTCTATCGTTTCATAGCGCGCTTTAAGCGCCTCAAATGCTACAGCCATTTGCTGTGCCACGGCAAACTGCCTTTCATAACTTGACTCAGGTGCCGGAATGGCCATCAGCCCGCGCAGGGTTAAGCGCGGCAGGGCGGCCACCTCTGCGGCCAGCGCATCCAGCTCGCTCAGCGCAATGCCGGACTTGCTGTTTTCATCACTGATGTTGATTTGAATCAGCACGTTAAGCGCAGGCATCTCCGCCGGGCGCTGGTCATTCAGACGGGAAGCAATACGCAGACGGTCGATGGTATGGCACCAGTCAAAGTGCTCTGCCACCAGACGGCTTTTGTTCGACTGCAGGGGACCAATAAAGTGCCATTGCAGATCGGACGTCTCCTGCTCCTGGAAGCAGCGAATTTTATCCACACCTTCCTGCACGTAGTTTTCGCCAAACGCCCGGTGACCTGCAGCAATCGCTTCTGCGATAGCGCTCGCAGGCTTGGTTTTGCTGACTGCAAGCAACGTAATTTCTTCTGAAGCACGGCCGCAACGCGTTGCAGCGGCTGAGATTTTGTCCCGGACCTGTGCCAGGTTATGCGCAATGTCGTTCATTTTCCGAGGAGTAGTCTATGGATGTGGAAGAAATTGTGGCCCTTAGTGTAAAGCATAACGTCTCCGATCTACACCTGTGCAGTGATTCACCACCGCGCTGCCGCAGATTGGGCCGCCTTGAGCCGGCCCCGTTTCCGCCGCCGGATGTCGGGGCGTTGCTAAAGGCGTGGCTCAACGACGAACAGCAGGGCGCATGGTGGGCAAACGGGCAGGTCGATTTTGCCGTGACGGTCGCAGGAGACCAGCGTCTGCGCGGCAGTGCGTTTAAGCAGATGAAGGGCATCTCCGTTACCCTGCGGCTGTTGCCGCGTTCCTGTCCGCAGCTCCCTTCGCTTGGGGTGCCGCGCGCTATTCCCGAACTGTTGTCCAGCGACAACGGGTTGATTCTGGTAACGGGAGCGACCGGCAGCGGTAAATCCACCACGCTGGCCGCAATGGTCGACTTCCTCAACCGCCATACTGACGGCCATATCCTCACGCTTGAAGATCCGGTGGAGTTTATGTACCAGAGTGAACGTTGCCTGATTCAGCAGCGGGAGATAGGCCAGCACAGCCCGTCATTTGCAGAGGCGCTGCGCAGTGCGTTACGCGAGGACCCGGACGTTATTTTGCTGGGGGAGCTACGCGACAGCGAAACGATCCGCCTGGCGCTGACGGCGGCGGAGACCGGGCATCTGGTGCTGGCGACGCTGCACACGCGCGGGGCAGCACAGGCGATTGAACGGCTGGTCGATACGTTCCCGGCGCAGGAGAAAGATCCGGTGCGTAACCAGCTGGCCGGCAGCCTGCGGGCAGTGCTGGCGCAAAAGCTGCTTCACGATCTTCAGGGCGGGCGCGTCGCGCTGTACGAGCTGCTGGTAAACACCGCGGCGGCGGCGAATCTGATTCGTGAGGGGAAGACGTGGCAGCTGCCCGGCATCATTCAAACCGGCCAGCAGGCGGGAATGCAGAACTTTGACCAGAGCCTGGCGGAGAGACGGGCACAGGGGCGGCTTTAGGCCCCTGCGTTAAAAGCCCTGTTCGAAGTAGCTTTCGAGGATGATAACGGCTGAAGCGGAGTCTACGCTGCCTTTGTTGAGCGCCCGGAAGCCACCGTGTTCAAACAGGCCTGCACGCGCTTCGACGGTGCTGAGACGCTCGTCGTGAAGCTTCACGGAGACGCCAAAGCGGCCATGGATTTTATTGGCGAATTTACGCGCGCGGGCGGTAAGCGGTTGCTCGGTGCCGTCCATGTTCAGCGGCAGGCCGACAATCACGTCGTCCGGCTGCCACTCTTTGAGCAGGCGCTCAATCAGGTTCCAGTCCGGCGTGCCGTCGTTAGCTTTCAGCGCCGTGAGCGGGCGGGCGGTGCCGGTGATCCGTTGACCCACGGCGACGCCGATGCTTTTGGTGCCGAAGTCGAAGGCGAGAAGGGTGCCGCTCATTACGCGTGCCCCGCTACGCCAGGCATGGTCAGAATATCAATGCCAATCAGCTTTGCCGCGTCACGCCAGCGATCGGCAATCGGGGTTTTAAACAGAATATTCATGTCCGCAGGTGCGGTAAGCCAGGCGTTATCGAGGATCTCTTGCTCAAGCTGGCCTTTCTCCCACGACGAATAGCCCAGCGCCACCAGCACTTCGGAAGGCTGCTCAGCGGTGCCCAGCGTTTCAAGCACGTCGCGCGAGGTGGTGATCACGGTGTTATCGGAGATGCGAATGCTGGAAGAGAATACCGGCGGGGTATGCAGGATAAAGCCGCGATCTTCGGCAAGAGGTCCACCCAGCATCACCGGTTTATCAAGCCGGATTTCCGGCAGGCGCGCTTCAGCCGAGATTTTCAGCTTGTCCAGAATCCCTTCAACCTGCAGGTTTTCCAGCGGTTTGTTGATGATAATACCCATCGCGCCGTCTTCATTGTATTCACAAATATAAACCACGGCGCGGCGAAAAATCGGATCCTGGAGAGCAGGCATGGCAATAAGAAAGTGATGCTGTAAATTCATTGTCAGAGGTACTGTTTCCTGGTTTAAAAAGCGACAGCGCCCAGTATGGGGATAAACCCAGGCGCTGTCACAGTTTATTTCTGTAAACGTTTTTCGATAGCGTCCATCAGCATTCCGGTGATCGAGATCGGGAACTCCGCTTCGATTTCGCGAATGCAGGTTGGGCTGGTGACGTTAACTTCAGTCAGGCGATCGCCGATGATATCCAGGCCAACGAAGATCAGGCCTTTGGCTTTCAGCGTTGGGCCAACGCGGCGGGCAATTTCCCAGTCGCTTTCGGTTAGCGGGCGCGGCTCGCCGCGGCCACCTGCCGCCAGGTTACCGCGGGTTTCGCCACCCTGTGGGATACGCGCCAGGCAGTAAGGCACCGGCTCACCGTCCACGACCAGCACGCGCTTATCGCCATCTTTGATCGCTGGAATATAGTTTTGCGCCATGCAGTAACGCGTGCCCAGCTCGGTCAGCGTTTCGGCAATCACGCCAATGTTCGGGTCGCCTTCCTTCACGCGGAAAATAGACGCGCCGCCCATGCCGTCCAGCGGCTTCATGATGATGTCGCCGTGCTTCTGCCAGAATTCTTTCAGCTGCGTTTTGCTGCGGGTGACCAGCGTTTCCGGCGTCAGGTCAGAGAACCAGGCGGTGTAAAGCTTCTCGTTGCAGTCGCGCAGGCTCTGAGGCTTGTTGACGATCAGCGTCCCTTTCTCTTCGGCACGCTCAAGGATGTAGGTGCTATAGATGTATTCGGTGTCAAACGGCGGATCTTTACGCATCAGGATAACGTTGAGGTCGGCCAGGGCAATGTCCTGCTCGGTGCCGAATTCGTACCATTTGTCGTAGTTCTGCTCGACGTTAACGATGCGGGTGCGTGCGCGGGCTTCACCGTTGATCAGATAAAGATCGTTCATCTCCATATAGTGGAGCTCATAGCCACGACGCTGCGCTTCCAGCAGCATGGCGAAGCTGGAATCTTTCTTGATGTTAATGTTTGCGATGGGATCCATCACGATGCCGAGCTTTATCATGTTCTTCTCCGTTAATACTTCAACCCAGATCGCCAAACCGTACCTGTAGCGCGGTTATGGCCGTGAGTGCCGTTGTCTCAGTGCGCAGAACGCGAGGTCCCAACAGAATATCAGTAAACTGGTAGCGCGCCGTCATCGCAATTTCGTCCGCCGACAGGCCGCCTTCCGGGCCAATCAGCAGGCGTACGTGCTCAACGGGCAGCGGCAGCGTATTGATGCTGGCGCTGGCGCGCGGATGAAGATTGAGCTTCAGCCCGCTATCCTCTTCTGCACACCAGTCCTCCAGATCCATCGCCGGGCGGATCTCCGGAATACGGTTGCGACCACTCTGTTCGCAGGCCGCAATGGCGATTTTCTGCCACTGCTGGATCTTTTTGTTCAGACGTTCCGCATCCAGTTTAACGCCACAGCGCTCGGAAAAAAGTGGCGTAATGAGGCTTACACCCAGCTCAATGGATTTTTGAATGGTGAACTCCATCTTTTCTCCGCGCGACATCACCTGCCCAAGGTGGATGTGTAGCGGCGATTCACGGTCATCCACTTCGCCGCGCAAGACATTTACATGCACGCTTTTTTTATCCGCCCGCGTGATTTCCGCGTCGAAAACCTGATTAGAGCCGTCGAACAACTGTATTGCCTGGCCAGCCCCCATGCGCAGCACGCGGCCAACGTGGTTAGCGGCGTCGTCAGACAGGGCGATTTCGCGGCCTGCGGTAATCAGTTCAGGGTGGTAAATGCGGGGAATGCGCATAGTCAAAAATTCCATATGTCATGCGGTATAAGCGAATTGCCGTAGTGTAGGTTAGCTCTTTTGCGCCTGGCAAGCCCGCTGGACGTAAGGGTTATGATTCCCCTGGACTCTGGCGATACGTTCGTCGCGCTGGCATTCCCATTCCGTCACCGGATACTGCTTATCCCAGGCATTGAACAGCTGCGTCTGCCGGCGTGAGAGGTTGAGGTCATAACGGTCACGCATGTAGAAGTAGGTGCGGGCGATGCTGCCGCGCGCGCGGGCAGGGGGCTCGGCGACTTTCTCTTTGAAATCCACCTTCATACCGCACTGGCCGTACTGGCCTTCGCCACCGTTCCACTGGCTGTACATGAAATTGCCGCGGTCGCCGTTCACTTCACCTACCGCAGGCTGCAGGTTATGCATGTCGCTTTCCATCTGGCGATAAACCGGATCTTTGGCGCAGTTTTTACGACCGCCGTCCTGCCAGCACTGGCGCTGGTGACCAAACTGCCAGGCCGGAACGACATGCTCCCACTCGATGCGGCTGGCGCGGTTTTCGTTTTTACGCACCTTATAGCCGCAGGATTCGAGGTCAACGACCCCTTTTTTGCCCTGCCAGTTAATTTTGCAGCCGCAGTAGAAATCGCCCGGCACATCGGCGTTCACCTTCACGCCTGCTGCCTTGGCCTGGGAAAAACTGTTGATACCGTCGGCCAGGGCCTGACCGGAAAGCGCCGTCGCCAGAAAAGCGACCGCGAGAGAAACATTACGGGACATCTTACACTCCGTGTCAAAACGAGCCCGCAACGTAACGAATGTTGTTCCTGTATGCAATCAGTCAGATCAGAAAAGTTCCTGAAAGTTCAGGTGATTACTCTGCAATCAGCGGTTCGCCGCATTTGACGCAGCGGTAGGTCGCCTCGCCGCGCACCACGCGGTTATGGCGGCGGACGGTAAGCTGGTGCTGCTGACACTGGCAGCGATAGGGGAAGGTATTGCGGCGTACCGATTCCAGCTCGAACTGATGGGTACGGCGCGCCGGAACGCCGAGCACCGCTTCCATCATCCACTTCCACTCTTTTCCATGCGGCGCGACGCGGCCAAAATGCTTCCATACCAGAAGGTGCGCCAGCTCGTGCGGCACCACTTCTTCAATAAACGCCTGCTGGTTTTCCATCATCAGCACCGGGTTCAGGCGGATCTCGTACGATTCCAGCCAGGCGGTGCCGGCTGCGGTGCCGCGCTGCTGATAGACCAGCTTCGGTTCAGGGTAATTGCGGCCGAGTTTCAGATTCGCCTGGGCAAGTTTTTCCCGCAGGCTGCGCATAACGGCTTGCTGAATGGCGATGGGGAGACGGGGAGCTTTCATAGGGGCAGAGCATAAAGCGGGAAGCGGGGAGGCGCAAGAGGCGCCTCCCGCAAGAGGATTAGTCGTGGGCGCCGATTTCGCGCAGCGGACGACCTTTCATCAGGTTACGTTCAATATGTTCCAGAGAAACATGTTTGGTTTCTGGAACCAGCCAGACGGTCAGCACAATAAAGAAGATATTCAGACCGGCGTAGACCCAGAAGGTGTTGGCATTGCCCAGGGTGTTGAGCATGGTCAGGAACGTTGCGCCGACGATCATGTTGGCAATCCAGTTGGTTGCGGTAGAGCAGGTGATACCAAAATCACGCCCTTTCAGCGGCTGGATTTCAGAGCACAGTACCCAAATCAGCGGACCGGCGCTCATCGCAAACCCGACGATAAACATCAGCAGCATACCCACCGCGAAGTACTGGGCGGTTGGGGAGTGGATGCCCACATGCATCATCGTACCGAGAACGCCCATACCCGTCGCCATCACCAGGAAGCCGAGGGTCAGGGTTGGCTTACGACCCCAGCGGTCCACCAGGCCGATGGCGATAAAGGTCGCCAGCACGTTGGTCAGGCCCACAATAACGGTGCCCCACATCTGCTCGGTGGTGTTGGTGTAGCCCGCCAGTTCAAAGATTTTTGGCGCGTAGTACATGATGACGTTCATCCCGGTGAACTGCTGCATCACCTGCAGCAGCACGCCGAGGAACACCGCCCGACGGAAGTTGCTGTTCTCTTTAAACAGCGCCCAGCCGGACTGTTTTACCTTCAGGCTTTCGCGGATCTCTTCCAGTTCGTTTTTCGCTTCCGCGCTGGTATCGCGCAGGCGGAGCAGCACGCGTTCGGCATCAACGAAGCGGCGCTTGGCGGCAAACCAGCGCGGGCTGTCCGGCAGGAAGAAGACGCCAATCAGCAGCAGAATGGCCGGGATGATGATCACGCCGAGCATCCAGCGCCATGCGCCGCTGTAGCTGAACGCGGTATCGGACAGGTAAGCGCCGAGAATACCGATGGTGATCATCAGCTGGTACATGGAAATCATACTGCCGCGGATTTTTTCCGGCGCAATTTCGGAGAGGTAGAGCGGGGCGGTGTAAGACGCCACGCCCACCGCAAGGCCCAGCAGCACGCGGGAAAGAATAAGCACTTCAACGTTAGGGGCGGCAGCGGAGAAGAGCGAACCTGCGACGAAGAGGATCGCACCGATCATCAGGCTCTTTTTGCGTCCGAGCTTGAAGGAGAGCCAGCCGCTGCCGACGGCCCCAACGGCCGCACCGAACATCATGGAGCTAACCACCCATTCCTGGGTATGCGCGTTAATCTGGAATTCGTCTGCGATGAAGGGAAGAGCGCCGGCAATGACGCCGATATCCAGGCCAAAGAGTAATCCTGCCAGGGCGGCGAGGAAGCAGACGAAGAAAGTCATCGCCTTGTTGGACGTACGCCCCTGTTTTTTATTGTCAGGCATTATGCCCTCCAGTTGGGTTATCAGTTTTATTGATGATAAGGGTAGGTGAGCGACCCATAAAAATATGTGAGATTAATCACAATGGTGTAATCGGTTACACTAACGTGCAACCGTAAAAATTATTAAAGCTTTGAAAATATAGAGGTAAACGAGGTGATGCGCATCGCGTTTGTTTGAATTTCAGACTTAACTGAAAAGAAATGTAACAGCAGAAGAAAGGCGAACATGCAAAGAGATTATTCTGAAAGCGGAGTGGTGCCGGTGCGGTGTAATCGCTTTCAGTTGTGCGGCTTTAGCCGCCCCCCGACATAAAAAAAGCCAGCACAAAGGCTGGCCTGTTTAATACTCTCGGCTGTCGATTACTTCAGACCGGCAGCTTCACGCAGCAGAGCGGCTTTGTCGGTTTTTTCCCATGGGAAATGTTCACGACCAAAGTGACCGTATGCAGCGGTTTCCTGGTAGATTGGGTGCAGCAGATCCAGCATCTGAATCAGGCCGTATGGACGCAGGTCGAAGAACTCGCGCACCAGCAGGGTCAGCTGTTCTGAAGGCACTTTCTCCGTACCGAAGGTTTCCACCATGATGGAGGTTGGCTCAGCCACGCCGATTGCGTAGGAAACCTGAATCTCACAGCGGTCGGCCAGGCCGGCAGCAACGATGTTTTTCGCCACATAACGTGCAGCGTACGCGGCAGAACGGTCAACTTTAGACGGATCTTTACCGGAGAACGCGCCGCCACCGTGACGCGCCATGCCGCCGTAGGTATCAACGATGATTTTACGACCGGTCAGGCCGCAGTCGCCCATTGGGCCGCCGATAACAAAGCGTCCGGTTGGGTTGATGAAGAATTTGGTTGCTGAGCTCAGCCATTCGGTCGGCAGTACCGGCTTGATGATCTCTTCCATCACTGCTTCCTGCAGGGATTTCTGATCGATCTCTTCGGCATGCTGGGTAGACAGCACCACAGCGTCAATACCAACGATTTTGCCGTCGTCGTACTGGAAGGTGACCTGGCTTTTCGCATCCGGGCGCAGCCACGGCAGGGTGCCGTTTTTACGCACTTCAGCCTGACGCTGCACCAGACGGTGTGCGTAGGTCACAGGTGCTGGCATCAGCACGTCGGTTTCGTTGGTTGCATAACCGAACATCAGGCCCTGGTCGCCCGCGCCCTGTTCCAGCGGATCGGCACGGTCAACGCCCTGGTTGATGTCCGGAGACTGTTTGCCAATCGCGCTCAGCACCGCGCAGGAATTGGCATCAAAGCCCATATCAGAATGTACATAGCCGATCTCACGCACCGTGTTACGGGTGATCTCTTCGATATCAACCCATGCGCTGGTGGTGATCTCACCGCCAACCAGAACCATGCCGGTTTTGACATAGGTTTCACACGCTACGCGCGCTTTAGGATCCTGCGCCAGGATCGCATCCAGCACCGCATCGGAGATTTGGTCAGCAATTTTATCAGGATGTCCTTCTGATACGGACTCGGACGTAAACAGGTGTTTTGCCATGTTTTATTTCACCTAAGAGGAATTTGGTTAGCTCAAGCTGCTGTGTGGAATAGCCAAAGGAGATAATTCTACCAAGGCCTGCAGGTTTTTGACACTGGCAGTATGAGTGTTAATCAGTATAGATGGATTAACATCTGGATGGCTATTTTAGGTCACTTCTTCGCCCGATTTCCAGTTTTTTTTGATTCATCTCTCACTGCGTTGAAATGGTTGCTGGAAATTTTTCCTGACGCTGCTGGCAACACGCGTATTTTTGTTTTGCTTTTTAGCCCCCTTCTCGGTATAAAACGCGGCGCGCGGCTCATATAAAATCAGCGCTCGATGAATACATCGTGTCGCCACTTCCAGCCGGGTTGAGCAGTGAACTTTTAGCTTTGGCTTGGGGTCCGTTTCATCAGAGGCGGCCGTGGAGGTGATACGAGATAATGAACCATCGTTTTCCGCTAATTCAGCGCTGCCGTTCTGGCGCGCCATTGATTCCCGCAACCCGCATTTCTAGTCTGCAAACCTGCCGATGTTATACCCATCTCGGCGCTTCTCAGGATTCAAGGGCCGGTTACGCTCTGTGAAAACTGAACAAGGGCGCTCTTGTTAATACAAGAGTTTTCTCGTGGTTTCGCCGAACCTTGTCATACAGAGTTCGGATACGTGTTTTACAATGATATGAATAAGAAACCGGTCGCACGGTCTGGATTTCAGCATACTCTGCTGGGAAACGGAGCCGTTTATGGGTTGTTATCGCCGTATAACGCTGCGATAGTAGTCAACTGTTTTACACTTAATACAAAGAGTTGAGGTTCGCTATGTCTGACGACATGTCTTCTTTTTCGCCTTCGTCAGCGGGCGAACAGGGTGTACTACGTTCTATGCAGGAGGTTGCGATGAGCTCCCAGGAAGCCAGCAAGATGCTGCGCACTTACAATATTGCCTGGTGGGGCAATAACTACTACGACGTCAACGAGCTGGGCCATATCAGCGTCTGCCCGGACCCGGACGTCCCTGAAGCGCGCGTGGATCTCGCTAAGCTGGTGAAAGCCCGTGAAGCGCAGGGCCAGCGTTTGCCTGCACTGTTCTGCTTCCCGCAGATCCTGCAACATCGCCTGCGTTCCATTAACGCCGCGTTCAAGCGCGCGCGTGAATCCTACGGCTATAACGGCGACTACTTCCTGGTTTATCCGATCAAGGTGAACCAGCACCGCCGCGTAATCGAATCCCTGATCCACTCCGGCGAACCGCTGGGACTGGAAGCAGGCTCCAAAGCGGAGCTGATGGCGGTTCTGGCGCACGCGGGCATGACCCGGTCGGTGATCGTCTGTAACGGCTATAAAGACCGCGAATACATTCGTCTGGCGCTGATTGGCGAGAAGATGGGCCACAAGGTCTATCTGGTTATCGAGAAGATGACCGAAATTGCCATCGTGCTGGAAGAGGCCGAGCGTCTGAACGTGATCCCACGCCTCGGCGTGCGTGCGCGTCTGGCGTCGCAGGGTTCCGGTAAATGGCAGTCCTCCGGCGGTGAAAAATCCAAGTTCGGCCTCGCGGCGAACCAGGTGCTGCAGCTGGTGGAGATCCTGCGCGAGCGCGGTCGTCTGGACAGCATTCAGCTGCTGCACTTCCACCTCGGCTCGCAGATGGCCAATATTCGCGACATCGCCACCGGCGTGCGTGAGTCCGCGCGTTTCTACGTTGAGCTGCACAAGCTTGGCGTGAATATTCAGTGCTTCGACGTGGGCGGTGGCCTGGGCGTGGACTACGAAGGAACCCGCTCGCAGTCCGACTGCTCGGTGAACTACGGCCTGAACGAATACGCCAACAACATCATCTGGGCGATTGGCGATGCCTGTGAAGAGCACGGCCTGCCGCACCCGACGGTGATTACCGAATCTGGCCGCGCGGTTACCGCGCACCATACGGTGCTGGTGTCTAACATCATCGGCGTCGAGCGCAGCGAAATCACCGAAGCGACGCCTCCGGCAGACGATGCCCCGCGTTCTCTGCAAAGCATGTGGGAAACCTGGCAGGAAATGCACGAGCCGGGCACGCGTCGCTCCCTACGCGAATGGCTGCATGACAGCCAGATGGATCTGCACGATATCCACGTCGGCTACTCGTCAGGCACCTTCAGCCTGCAAGAGCGCGCGTGGGCGGAGCAGCTCTATCTGAACATGTGCCATGAAGTGCAGAAACAGCTCGACCCAAGCAACCGCGCGCATCGTCCGATTATCGACGAGTTGCAGGAGCGTATGGCGGACAAAATGTACGTCAACTTCTCCCTGTTCCAGTCGATGCCGGATGCCTGGGGTATCGACCAGCTGTTCCCGGTTCTGCCGCTGGAAGGGTTGAACCACGCCCCGGAACGTCGCGCGGTGCTGCTGGACATCACCTGTGACTCTGACGGCGCGATTGACCATTACGTTGACGGTGACGGTATCGCAACGACGATGCCAATGCCGGAGTACGATCCGGAGAACCCGCCAATGCTGGGCTTCTTTATGGTGGGTGCGTATCAGGAGATCCTCGGCAACATGCACAACCTGTTCGGCGATACCGAAGCGGTTGACGTGTTTGTCTTCCCTGACGGCAGCGTCGAGGTTGAGCTGTCCGATGAAGGGGACACCGTGGCGGACATGCTGGAATACGTGCAGCTGGATCCGAAAAAACTGCTCACCCAGTTCCGCGACCAGGTGAAAAACACCGGTCTGGACGACGCGCTGCAGCAGCAGTTCCTGGAAGAGTTTGAAGCGGGTCTGTACGGGTACACCTACCTGGAAGACGAGTAGTAAAACCTCCCTCTCCCTGTGGGAGAGGGGTGGGGTGAGGGCATCAGACCTCACAATGCCCTATACTCACTTGAACCCGTATGAATTAACGGCGATAATTCGCCCCAATATGCGATTTACGAATCAATCCCTTCCTCGTCGGGTTTAACGACGCGGAGGGGATTTTTTTTCATCTGTTTTTAATGTATCGACGTTAAAAGAGGTCAGGACATGAGCACTTTAGGTCATCAGTACGATAACTCTCTGGTATCTAACGCGTTTGGTTTTTTACGCCTTCCAATGAACTTCCAGCCGTACGACAGCGACGCGGACTGGGTGATCACCGGCGTGCCGTTCGACATGGCAACCTCCGGTCGCGCGGGTGGACGTCACGGCCCGGCGGCAATCCGTCAGGTTTCCACCAACCTGGCCTGGGAGCACAACCGCTTCCCGTGGAACTTCGACATGCGCGAGCGCCTGAACGTGGTGGACTGCGGTGACCTGGTGTACGCCTTCGGCGACGCGCGTGAGATGAGCGAAAAGCTGCAGGCGCACGCCGAGAAGCTGCTGGCGGCCGGCAAGCGCATGCTCTCCTTCGGCGGTGACCACTTTGTCACTCTGCCGCTGCTGCGCGCTCACGCGAAGCACTTCGGTAAAATGGCGCTGGTGCACTTCGATGCGCATACCGACACCTACGCGAACGGCTGCGAGTTCGACCACGGCACCATGTTCTATACCGCGCCGAAAGAAGGCCTGATCGATCCGAACCACTCCGTGCAGATCGGCATCCGTACCGAGTTCGACAAAGACAACGGTTTCACCGTGCTGGACGCCGGCCAGGTGAACGATCGCGGCGTGGACGATATTCTGGCTCAGGTTAAGCAGATCGTCGGCGATATGCCTGTATACCTGACCTTCGATATCGACTGCCTGGATCCGGCGTTTGCACCGGGTACTGGTACGCCGGTGATTGGCGGCCTGACGTCAGACCGCGCCATCAAGCTGGTACGTGGCCTGAAGGATCTGAACATCGTTGGGATGGACGTGGTAGAAGTGGCGCCAGCCTATGACCAGTCCGAAATCACCGCGCTTGCCGCGGCGACCCTGGCGCTGGAAATGCTCTACATCCAGGCCGCGAAAAAAGGCGAATAAGCCTTACGCGCTGATTGCTGCTGCGCGACGCATGCGCAGCAGCAACATTCCCCCGGCAAGCAGGGTGATTACCTGCGAGACGACCAGCACCGAAAAGCCTGAGCTGACTGACCCTACCGACCTCATCACCATCCCCATCAGCAGCGGAATAAACGCCGCGCAGATATTGCCGATCCCGTTGATAATGCCGTAAGCGCTGCCCACCGCTTCCCGCGCGGCGTGATGCTGGATCACCGCCGGAATAGCCGCCCCCTGTAGCCCCCAGAAGATATTCGCCGAGAGCATAAACAGCGCCAGCCAGGCAGGCTGATGGCTGAGCATCAGCGCGACCACGGACAGCGCCGTCAGCGCGCCGCCCACCACAAACAGCATTGGCGCCTGTTCCGGGCGCATTTTGTCGAGCAGCACCCCGCCGAGGAACTTCGAGCCCAGACTCAGCAGGAAGGGAATGGCCGCAAGCATGCCCGTGGCGTGCAGCGAGAAATGATGCTCGTCGCGCAGCCACGCGGGCAGCCAGGCGCTGCTCCCCCAGAGATAGCTCAGGGTGGCAATCTCCACCAGCAGGATCCACCCGAGCAGCGGCGTTTGCCAGGCCAGCGAAAACGTCTCTGTAAAGTCCGGTTTTTTCATCTTCACCGCACTTCGCGGCGCGGGCAGGAAGCGCCAGACAAGGCCGCCGCCCAGCACCAGATTAAGTGCCGCCAGGGCATAAAACGACCCGGCCCAGCCGAGATGCGCCATCAGCCACGTCACCAGCGGAAAGCCCACGGTCAGCCCGAGCGAGACGCCCAGCGCGGTCACGGCGTTGGGTTTGCCGATCTCCTGCGCGCTAAAGTGATCGCTGATGAAACGCGTTTTCAGCGAAAAGAGCGGCCCCTCAGCGATCCCCAGGATCGTGCGCGCGACGAGCATGCCCATCAGCGATCCGAGCAGCGGGGAAATGGCGCATACCGCTGCCCACATCGCTATGCTGCTCAATAATCCCTGTCGATAATGGAGTTTGCTTTCAATAACTGGAGTTAATAATAAAGCTGAAAATCCATAACCCAGCAGAAAACAGGTCATAAGCATTCCCTGTAACATTCTGTTTTCATTTAGCTGAAAATGCTGAGCAAATTCCGGGTTTAAAATCATTACAGAAATATTCACCCGGTCAACGTAGGAAATAATAATCAGTAATAACAATGCCACTGTGCCCTGCCATCTTGCCGTCATAACGCCTGCCTTATGTTTTCGCTTATTTCTATTTTTATGCGCGTGATTGTCACGTGGGTAAAATGGTTCACCTGTGAAACTCATTGTTTATTAAAGAAAAAATAAAATTAAGTTTCACAGGTGAAACACGATGTTTTTCACTTCTTTTATTTTTAAGGAACAAAGAGAAAAGAAGTCAATCACTGTTTATTAAAATTTAAGGCCATCGATAAATCGTATTCTTTCACACCGAAATAATGAAAATTTCATATCGCTGCATTTTTTCGTGATCCTTTGCACACTTAGTTAATTAATTACCGTTTGATTAACAAATTCGTCACATTGCTGCTTGACGAAACATTCATCGCTTTTATATTGACCGTATTAAATAAGAAACAGAGTTTCATATATGAAACAAAAGCCTGGAGGATCGTGATGAGCTGGATAGGCGTATGTGACGCAGAACAAGTACAGGAAGATTTCCCTTTTAGCGGCAACGTCGACGGTAAAGAGATCGGCGTGTATTTGATTGACGGTGAATATTACGCGCTGGAAGACGTATGCCCCCACGCCTATGCCCTGCTGAGCCAGGGCTTCGTGGAGGACGGCAAGGTGGAATGCCCGCTGCACGAGGCGGTATTCGACGTCAAAACCGGTCAGTGCCTGCACGGCCCCGGCGGGCGCAACCTCAACCGCTACCCGGTTCGGGTTTTTGAAAACCAGATTCAGATTACCTTCGTCGAGGAGACCGTGGCATGAGCGACACCCTGAATTACAACCCGGCGCTGCCGGAAAGCCGTCAGTTTGCCCCACTGGCTGAGGGCGGTAACGGTGCGATCCATAAGCCGGGTGATTACCAGAACCTGATCTGGCAGACCCGCAGCCGCGAGCCGGAAAGCTGGGAAGTGAACCTTATCGCCACGCTGGAAGATCTCTTCGAGCAGGGGGTTGAAACCTTACCGGAGCTGGTGAACGGGCTGAACGCGGTGCGCATGCACGATCAGCAGGGCGAGCCGTGGAGCGAGGCCAGCTTCCAGGCATTCTTACAGGTTAACGGCTACTGAGGGCAACGCGATGACGACGACCGTACAACACTATCTCGATAAAGGTCTGCGCGGCCTCTGGTATCCGGTGCTGGCGAGCTGGGAGGTGCAGTCTGCACCGGTGGGCATTACCCGCCTGGGCGAACAGATTGTGGTCTGGCGCAACAAAGACGGCCAGGTGCAGGCGCTGGAGGACCGCTGTCCGCACCGCGGCGCGCGCCTGTCGATGGGCTGGAACCTGGGGGACCGCATTGCCTGCTGGTATCACGGCGTGGAGGTCGCGGGCAACGGCGAGGTGAAAGACGTGCCCGCCGTGGACAAATGCCCGCTGGTCGGCCAGCAGTGCGTGCGCAGCTACAACGTGCAGGAGGCGCACGGCGCAATCTTTCTGTGGTTTGGCGTCACCGCAGACCAGCAGCCGGACGAGCTGACCTTCCCGGACGAGCTCGCCGATACCGACAGCTTCAGCAATTTCCTCTGCACCGCCGCGTGGAAATGCAATTACCAGTACGCGCTGGAAAACGTGATGGACCCGATGCACGGCACCTATCTGCACTCCTCGTCGCACTCGATGGCGGAAGGGGATCGCAAGGCCGACATGGTGCTCCAGCCGACCAAAACCGGTTTTATTTTTGAGAAGAAAGGGCAGAGCGGCGTCAACTTTGACTGGGTGGAGCTGGGCAACAGCGGCACCTGCTGGATGCGCCTCTCCATTCCGTACAAGAAGCGTTTCGGGCCGGGCGGTCACTTCTTTATCGTCGGCATGGTGGTGCCGGAAGATAACGACAACTGCCGCGTCTTCTTCTGGCGCATTCGCCGGGTGCAGGGCTGGCAGCGCGACATGTGGCGCTTCATGTACCGCAACCGTCTGGAAAAACTGCACTGGGAAGTGCTGGAGCAGGACCGCGTGGTGCTGGAAAGCCTGGCGCCAAACGCCCGCGACCATGAATACCTGTATCAGCACGACGTCGGCCTCTCGCGCCTGCGCCGCATGATGCAAAAGGCCGCCAAAGAGCAGCTGGCGATGCGCGAAGAACAGCAGGGAGCCGCCTGATGAACGGGCTGCTGAGCGGCAAACGCATCGTCATAACCGGCGCCGCGCGCGGGCTGGGCTTTCACTTTGCCAAAGCCTGCGCGGAGCAGGGCGCTGCGGTGGTGATGTGCGACATCCTCAAGGGCGAGCTGGCCGAAAGCGCCCACGCCCTGAGCGAGCGGGGCTATGCGATCGAATCGCATGTTATCGATCTGGCCGATCCACAGTCCATTGAGCAGGTGTTCAGCGCGATTGGCGAGCAGGGTCAGATTGATGGCCTGGTGAACAACGCGGCGATGGCGACGGGCGTCGGCGGCAAAAATATGCTCGATTACGATCCGGATCTCTGGGATCGGGTGATGAGCGTCAACGTCAAAGGCACCTGGCTGGTGACGCGCGCTGCGGTGCCGCTGCTGCGCGAGGGCGCGGGTATCGTGAACGTTGCGTCCGACACCGCGCTGTGGGGCGCGCCGCGCCTGATGGCCTACGTCGCCAGCAAGGGCGCCGTGATCGCCATGACCCGCTCAATGGCGCGCGAACTGGGTGAAAAGCGTATACGCATTAATGCCATCGCGCCGGGGTTAACCCGCGTCGAGGCGACCGAATATGTTCCGGCCGAGCGCCATCAGCTCTACGAAAATGGCCGCGCGTTAACCGGCGCGCAGCAGGCGGAAGACGTCACCGGCAGCGTGGTCTGGCTGTTAAGCGATCTGTCGCGGTTTATCACCGGGCAGCTGATCCCGGTCAATGGCGGTTTTGTCTTTAACTAAGGTGTAGCGATTATGGCAAACGATCAGGAAGTGAAGTATCTGGTGCCGGGGCTGGAGCGCGGTTTACAGCTGCTGTTGGCCTTTGGCGAGCAGCATCGCGATCTGACCTTTGCCGAGCTGCACCGGCTGGTGGATATGCCGAAGGCGACCGCCTATCGCGTGGTGCAGACGCTGGAGTACATGGGCTTTCTGGAGCGCAACGCGCGTACCAATACCTTTTCGCTGGGCATGAACGTGCTGCGTCTCGGCTTTGAGTACATCGCCTCGCTGGACGTGGCGCAGGTCGGCCAGCCGGTGATTGAGCAGCTGCGCGACGTCAGCCAGTGCAGCAGCCATCTGGCGATCCGCGACGGGCGCGACATTATCTACATCGCCCGCGTCAGCGCCGCCGGGTCGCGCATCAATCAGGTCAGCATTGGCACCCGCCTGCCGGTGCACTGCACCTCGCTGGGCCGCATGTTGCTGACCGATATTTCCCGCGCCGATTTCGAACAGTTGTT
This sequence comes from Enterobacter sp. 725m/11, assembly GCF_011683705.1. NCBI lineage: Bacteria > Pseudomonadati > Pseudomonadota > Gammaproteobacteria > Enterobacterales > Enterobacteriaceae > Enterobacter > Enterobacter sp. 725m/11. The sequence continues at coordinate 45,958 of NZ_JAAQOK010000025.1, forward strand.
CCCGCACGAGCGCCTGCCGGGCAACGCGCCGGGGCAGCTTCACGACCGCGAAGCCCTGTGGCAGATGGTGCAGCAGGACAAAGCCCGCGGGTTTGTCATCGGCGAATCCTTCTTCCGCCACGGCATCTCCTCCATCGTCTACCCGGTGTATGACCGAAGCGGACGCGTGGCGGCGGTGGTCAGCATTCTGGTGCCGTCGGAAGAGATCCCGCAGACCGACCGTGAGCGGCTGCAAAACGAGGTTCGCCTCGCGGCGGATAAAATTTCTGGCTTCTTAGGGTATTTGTCACAGGCCAGCTAAATCAGTGAGTTAACGTCAGGCGCTTGACTGCGTCGGGCATGTTTTACGCCCAATTTGGGCCAGATGAGGCAACGAACGATGAGTGTAACCGGAATTGAAAAGCTGGAATTTGGCGTGGAAGACCTGACGCACTGCGCCAAATTTATGCGTGATTTTGGCCTGACGGGCGATGCCAGCGGCCAGCGTTTTACCACCCTGAGCGGCGCGCGCGTGGAGCTGAACCCCATCGACAGCCCCGACCTGCCGCCGGCGTTTGAAGCGGGCAACACCTTGCGCCGCATGACCTGGGCGGTTGCCAGCCAGTCCGATCTTGACGCGCTGCGCCCGAAGCTTGCGCAGCAGCCCGGCTTCCGCGAAGTGGGGGACGCGCTGGAATGCCTCGATCCGAACGGCATGACCCTGCGTGTGCAGGTCAGCCAGCAGACCGACGTGGAGCTGAACGTTGAGCCGATCAACCAGTGGGGCGATGCCCGCCGTATCGACACGCCCAGCCCGGTTTATGAGCGTGCCCAGCCGATCAACATCGGGCACGTGGTGTTCTTCGTGGAGGAGCTGGCGGCGGTGGAGAAATTCTACCGCGAGGTGCTCGGCTTCCAGGTTTCGGACCGCTACATCAACCGCGCCGTGTTCCTGCGCTGCGGGGCGCGCGGCGGACATCACAACCTGTTCCTGCTGCAACTGCCGAACCGCAGGCGCGGCCTCAATCACGTGGCCTTCACCGTGCGCGACATCCACGAGGTGATCGGCGGCGGTATCGCGATGAATAAAAATGAATGGAGCACCTTTATCGGGCCGGGCCGCCATCCGGTGTCGTCGGCCTATTTCTGGTACGTCAATAGCCCGACCGGCGGCGCGTTTGAGTATTACACCAACGACGACTATCTGACCGAAAACTGGCAGCCGCGCGAGCTGGAGCACTCCCTGGTCTCCTTTACCGAATGGGCGGTGGAGGGTGGGATTGACCACGACACGCGCCGCCAGCAGAAAAAGCCGGAGGCGGTATGACGTCACGCATTGTCATTATCGGTGGCGGTCAGGCGGGTGGCTGGGCGGCGAAAACCCTGCGCGACGAGGGCTTCGACGGCGAGATCTGCGTAGTGGCGGAAGAGGAGTGGGATTTCTACGAACGTCCGCCGCTGTCGAAAGCGTCTCTGCTGGAGCCGGACGCGGCGCTCCCGCGGCTGTTTAGCGAAGAAGCACAGCAGGCGCTGAACCTGACCTGGTACCGCCCGCTGCGTGCTGAATTAGTCGATCGCGAAGCGAAAACCGTGCGTTTAAGCAACGGCGAACGTCTTAGTTACAACATGCTTTTAATGGCCACCGGCGGGCGGGCGCGCCTGCCTTCGCAGGCGTGGGCGGCGCACCCGCAGGTCTACACTCTGCGCCACTGGCAGGACGCGCAGCGCCTGAAGGCGCGCCTGGCGGAAAGTAAAAAACTGGCGATTGTCGGCGGCGGCTGGATCGGCCTTGAGATTGCCGCTTCCGCACGCAAAAGCGGCGTGGCGGTCACGCTTTTCGAGCAGCAGCCCGCGCTGTGCATGCGCTCGGTGAGCGGCGAGGTGTCGCAGCGCTTAGAGGCTATCCATCGCGAACAGGGGGTAGATATCCGTACCGGCTGCGGCGCGCTGGAGCTGGAGGACGATAACGGCCTGCCGGTCATCCACTGCGACGGCCAGCGCGAAACCTTTGACGCGGTGGTGGTGGGGATCGGTGTCGATCTCAATCTGGAGCTGGCGCGCGATGCGGGACTTTGCACCGAGCGGGGGATCGTGGTGGACGCCCAGGGGCGCACGTCCGATCCGTTCATCTTTGCCGCAGGCGACGTGGCGCAGCACCATCACTACGGCCTGTGCATCCAGTCCTGGGCCTTCGCGCAGAATCAGGCAGTGGCGACGGCGAAAGCCATGCTTAATCCCGATGCGCCAGGCTACGACGACGCGCCGTGGCTGTGGTCGGATCAATATCAGCACAATATTCAGATCCTCGGCATTCCGCAGCCGGGCAGCCGAACGATAGTGCGTGAAGAGGCGCTGTACTTCTCGCTGGACGACAACGGTCGGCTAACGCAGCTGGTGGCGTTCAACGATGCGCGCACCGTCAAGCTGGCGAAACGCTGGATGGCGGCGGGGCGGGACCTGTCGGACGTACCGCTCGCCGACCCGACTTTTTCACTGATGTCATTGCGATAGCTAACCCGCACCCGTAGGGGGAGACATGACTACATTAGAGACCAACACCGCGCCCGTCGAGGCGAGCGGTGAGGGAACCCGCACGCCTGAAAAAGCGGTGCGCTGGGCCATCCCGCTGTCGCTGCTGGCCTGCGTGCTGCTGGCCTTTTTCGACAAAATCAGCATCGCGGCGCTCTTTTCCGACACCCATTTCCAGCAGGCGATGGGCATCGATTTTGACACCACGCGCCTCGGCATTCTGATGAGCGCCTTCCTGCTGAGCTACGGCTTTTCGTCGGTATTTTTGAGTGGTTTAGGCGACAAAATCGCGCCGCTGCGCCTGATCACCGGGATGATGGCGATCTGGTGCGTGCTGATGGTGGCGATGGGTTTTACCCATAACTACACGCTGATGATCGTCTTGCGCATCCTGCTTGGCGTGGCGGAAGGGCCGCTGTTCCCGCTGGCTTTCGCCATCGTGCGCCACAACTTCCCGCAGCATTTACAGGCGCGCGCCACCATGCTGTGGCTGCTGGGCACGCCGGTCGGCGCGGCGATTGGCTTCCCGCTCTCCCTCTGGCTGCTGAACACCTTCGGCTGGCAGAGCACCTTCTTTGTCATGGCAATGCTGACCGTGCCGGTGCTTATCTTTGTGCGCATCGGCCTGCGCGGGATCCGTCTGGAAGCAAAACCCGGCACCTCGCAGGCGTCCCGGGACGAGCGGCGCGCGGCGCGGCGCGAGCTGTTTGTCAGCCCGCACTTCTGGATCATCTGCATCTTTAACATCGCGTTCCTGACCTACCTGTGGGGCATCAACGGCTGGCTGCCTGGCTACTTAATTAAGGGCAAAGGCATCCACCTGGAGCACGCGGGCTGGCTGTCGTCGATGCCGTTCATCGCCATGCTGGCGGGAGAGGTGATTGGCGCGTGGCTCTCTGACCGGGTCGATAAGCGCGCGGCGGCCTGCTTTATCTCGATGGCAGGGGCAGCCGTCGGGCTGGCGGCGGTGATGCACCTTGATACCCCGCTTGCCATCATCGCGGCGATGAGCTTCAGCACCTTTATGTGGGGCACCGGCGCCCCCAACATTTTCGCCCTGCTGGCGAAGGCCACCCATCCCCGGGTGAGCGCCACGGCGGGCGGCATCTTCAACGGGCTGGGAAACTTTGCGGGCGCGCTGTCGCCGGCGGTGATGGGCGCGCTTATTGCCTTCACCCACAGCATGGATTCCGGGCTGATTTTTCTGGCGGTGATGGCGGCGGTGGGCTGCGTCCTGTTACTGCCGCTGCTGAGACGTTACTGAGGAGAGTGTCATGACTGATTCAACCGTAACCAACAAAACAGGCATCAAACCCGACCACCTGACAATGGAAGAGTGGGTCGAGTCGCGCATCGCGCGCTTCGAAGGCCGTAAATACGACTGGAACGCGCTGAAGTTCCAGGCCGATTTTGACCCGAAATACCGCCGGGCGCAGATGCGCTACATCGGCACCGGAGCAACCGGCGTGGCGAACGACACCAATACCGTGCAGGCGGACCATTTTACCTTCTCCACCATGGTGCTGCCGTCGAAGTGCGAAGGGCCGCTGCACCTGCACGACGACGTGGAGGAGGTGTTCTTCATGCTCAAAGGACAGATCACGCTGATGATCCAGGACGGCGACAACTACACCGAAACCGTGCTGCGCGAGCGTGACCTGATCTCCGTCCCGCCGGGCATCTATCGCGGCCTGTTTAACCACGGGGAAGAAGAGGCGCTGATGTGCGTCATGCTGGGAACCAACAAGCCGGAAATCCCTACCTATCCCTCCGATCATCCGCTCTCAAAAGTGAAGCGGAACTAAGGGGGCGACATGACGGCTTTTCGTGAACAGGGAAGCGGCATCCCGCTGATGCTGCTGCATGGGATCAGCTCTGGCGCTGCGTCCTGGCATAAGCAGATGGCGCTGAACGGTTTTCGCGTGCTGGCGTGGGACATGCCCGGTTACGGCGAAAGCCCGATGCTGGCGGTTGAGCGGGCGAACGCCGGAGATTACGCCGACGCGCTGGCGGCGATGCTCGACCGCGCAGGCGTCTGGCAGGCGGTACTGGTGGGCCATTCCCTGGGGGCGCTGGTGGCCAGCGCGTTTGCGGCGAAGTTTCCTGAACGCGTCATTCATCTGGTGCTGGCGGACGCCGCGCAGGGCTACGGTAATGCCGCGCCGGCGCAGCGAGAGCAGGTCTGGCGTAATCGCGAGCAGCAGATGGCGCTCGGCGGCGACATTCTCGCGCAGACCCGCGCCGCGAAGCTGCTGCGCCCCGGCGCGCGCCCGGACGATATCGCCACCGTCGCGGCGGGCATGCGCAGGCTGCGCCCCGAAGGCTACCTCGCTGCCGCGTGGATGCTGGCGCATGACGACATTCACGGCTGGCTTAAGCGTTACGCCGGTCAATTTGAAGTCTGGTGCGGCGAGCAGGACGCGATCACGCAGCCCGAGCTGGTACAGGGGCTGGCGCTGCGCTACGGCATGCCGTTTACCGCGATTCCGCAGGCAGGACACGCGAGCTATCTCGATAACGACGCGTTTTTTAACCAACAGCTTTTACGCATTAACGAAGAGGTGCGCGATGAATGCACACATTGACGGCCGCGTAGCGGTCGTTACCGGCGGTTCGTCCGGCATTGGCTTTGAAACGCTGCGCCTGCTGCTGGGCGAAGGGGCGAAAGTCGCCTTCTGTGGCCGCGACCCAGACCGGCTCGCCAGCGCCCATGCGACGCTGCAAAACGACTATCCCGACGGGGAGATTTTCTCATACCGCTGCGACGTGCTGAACGCCGACGAGGTGCAGGCCTTCGCGGATGCGGTGCAGGCGCGCTTTGGCGCGGCGGATATGCTGATCAACAACGCCGGTCAGGGCTACGTGGCGCACTTCCATGACACGCCGCGCGAGGCGTGGCTGCACGAAGCCGAACTCAAACTGTTTGGCGTCATTAATCCGGTGCAGGCGTTTCAGCCGCTGCTGGAACGGTCCGATATCGCCTCCATCACCTGCGTGAACTCCCTGCTGGCGCTTCAGCCGGAAGAGCACATGATCGCCACGTCGGCAGCCCGCGCCGCGCTGCTGAACATGACGCTGACGCTCTCGAAAGAGCTGGTGGGCAAAGGGATTCGCGTCAATTCCATACTGCTTGGCATGGTCGAGTCCGGCCAGTGGCAGCGCCGCTTCGAAAGCCGGGCGGACAAAAGCCAGAGCTGGCCGGAGTGGACGGCGGAAATCGCGCGCAAGCGCGGCATCCCGATGGCGCGTCTCGGCAAGCCGCAGGAGCCCGCGCAGGCGCTGCTGTTCCTCGCCTCGCCGCTGGCCTCGTTTACCACCGGCGCGGCGCTGGACGTTTCCGGCGGCTTTTGCCGCCATCTGTAAGGACACATCATGAAAAAGGTAATGTTAATCGGTTATGGCGCCATGGCGCAGGCGGTGATTGAGCGTCTGCCCGCCGGCGTGGCTATCGGCTGGATCGTGGCGCGCGCGTCTCACCATGCCGCCATTCGCGACCAGTTTGGCGATGCGGTCGAGGCGCTGACCTCGCCGATGGCGTGCGCGCAAACGCCCGATCTGGTGCTGGAGTGCGCCAGCCAGCAGGCGGTTGCGCAGTACGGCGAAGCGATTCTGCGCCGCGGCTGGCATCTGGCGGTCATTTCCACCGGCGCGCTGGCGGACAGCGCGCTGGAGCAGCGCCTGCTCGCGGCGGGCGGAAAACTGACGCTGCTTTCCGGGGCGGTGGCCGGCATCGACGGGCTGGCGGCGGCGAAGGAGGGCGGGCTTGAGCGCGTCACCTATCAGTCGCGTAAAAGCCCGGCCAGCTGGCGCGGCAGCTACGCCGAGCAGCTTATCGATCTTAACGCGGTCTCGGAGGCGAAGGTCTTTTTTGAAGGGAGCGCCCGCGAGGCGGCGCGCCTGTTCCCGGCGAACGCCAACGTGGCGGCGACCGTGGCGCTCGGCGGCGTCGGGATGGATGAAACCCGCGTGCAGCTGATGGTTGACCCGGCAACGAAACGTAACACCCACACGCTGCACGTAGAAGGGCTGTTTGGCGAATTCCATCTGGAGCTGAGCGGGCTGCCGCTGGCGTCTAACCCTAAAACCTCCACCCTGGCGGCACTCAGCGCGGTGCGCGCCTGCCGCGAACTGGCCCTGAGCTGAGGAGTGACGATGGACGATCTGAAGATTTTTATCGGCGGCCAGTGGCGACGCGGCGGTGGCAACCCGATGCAGAGCCACTTCCCGGCTGACGGGTCGCTCAATGCGACGCTGAACGCGGCAAACCTTGACGATCTGCACGACGCGATCGAGGCCGGCGAGCGCGCGTGGCGCGATCCCGCCTGGCGCAACAGCCTGCCGCACATGCGTGCGAAGATCCTGCACAAGGTGGCGGATCTGATTGAGTCCCGCGCTGACGAGCTGGCGCAGATGCAGAGCCGGGATAACGGCAAGCCGCTGGCGGAGGCGCGCGGGCTGGTGATGAGCGCGGCGGGAACGGCCCGCTACTTCGCCGCTGCCTGCGAGCTGCTGGAAGGGGAGCTGCCCACGCCGCGCCAGCCGGATCTGCTGACGCTAAGCCGCTATGAGCCGCTCGGCGTGGTGGCGGCCATCACGCCGTGGAACTCGCCCATTGCCAGCGAGATGCAGAAGGTCGCCCCGGCCATCGCCGCCGGGAACGCGGTGATCCTCAAGCCTGCCGAAGCCACGCCGCTGATGGCGCTTGAGCTGGCGCGCATTTTTGAACAGGCCGGGCTGCCCGCCGGGCTGCTGAGCGTGCTGCCGGGCAAAGGCTCGGTGATTGGCGACGCGCTGGCGCGCCATCCCCGCGTGCGAAAAATTTCCTTTACCGGCGGCACCGCCACGGGCCGCCATCTGGCGCACGTGGCTGCGGAAAAGCTGATCCCGGCGTCGCTGGAGCTGGGCGGTAAATCCCCGACCATCGTGCTGGAGGATGCCGACGTTGAGCAGGCCGCGCGCGGGATCTGCTACGGCATTTTCAGTTCAGCAGGGCAGGCGTGCATCGCCGGGTCCCGGCTGTTTATCCACGAAAGCCTGTACGCGCCGCTGATGGCGCGGCTGCTGGAATTAACTCGCGGGCTGCGCGTAGGGCACCCCTTCACCGACGGCGTTCACGTTGGGCCGCTGATCAATGAGAAACATCGCCAGAGCGTGCAGGAATACGTCGAGCTGGCGAAGCGCGAGGGGGGCCGGGTGCTGTGCGGCGGGGAGATCCCGGCGGATCCTGACCTCGCAAACGGCAGCTTCTTCCAGCCGACCATTATCGAAGGGCTGACGAACGGCGCCCGCGCCTGCCAGGAGGAGATCTTCGGCCCGGTGCTGGTGGCGATGCCGTTTCGCGATGAAGCGGCGTTGATCCGCGAGGCGAACGACTCGGTTTACGGCCTGGCGGCAGGGATCTGGACCCGTGACACCGGGCGGGCGCTGCGCCTGAGCGAGCAGCTGGAGGCCGGTACGGTGTGGATCAACACCTACAAAGTTTTTGCGATTTCGACCCCGTTCGGGGGCTTTAAAGAGAGCGGTCTGGGCCGCGAAAAGGGCATTCAGGGGCTGAAAGCCTGGATGCAGCAAAAGAGCATTTATCTGGCGACGGGTAACAGCGTCAACCACTGGTGCGACTGAGAAAGGGTGAGCAATGAGCGAAATGATAACCGTCGGCGACGCCATCGCCAGAACGCTGGAGCAGTATCAGGTTGAGGCCATCTACGGCGTCATCTCCATTCACAACCTGCCGATCGCGGACGCGGTAGGGCAGCGGGGCAAAATCCGCTTCGTGCCCGCGCGCGGCGAGGCGGGTTCCGTCACCATGGCTGACGCCCACGGGCGGTTTTCCGGCCTCGGCGTGGCGCTGACCAGCACCGGCGCGGGGGCGGGGAACGCGGTAGGCGCGCTGGTGGAGGCGATGAACGCCTGCACGCCGCTGCTGCATTTAACCGGACAGGTTGAGAAGGCCTGGCTGGACGCCGACACCGGGTTTATCCACGAGACCCGCGACCAGCTGACCTTTCTGAAGGCCAGTTCAAAACGGGCGTACCGCATCAGCAATGCCAGCCAGGCGATAGCCATCCTGCATAAAGCGATTCAGGAGGCGCAGACGCCGCCGTGCGGGCCGGTCTCTGTGGAGATCCCGATTGATATTCAGGGGGCTAAAATTCCTCTGTCTCTGGTGACCGCACCGGTGAAACCGGCTTCGGTTGCAGCCGTGGATCCCGTGAAGGTGGATGCTTTATGGGCGCAGCTCAGGCAGGCTAAACAGCCGCTGCTGTGGCTGGGCGGCGGGGCGCTGGGAAGCGCTGACGCGGTGAAAAAACTGGCGGATGCGGGCGTGACGGTGATCTCCAGCACCCACGCGCGCGGCGTGCTGCCGGACGGCCATCGTGCCAGCCTGCGCGCGTTCCACAACTCGCCGTCGGTTGAGGCACTGATTGCGCAGTGTGATTTTACGCTGGTGGCCGGTTCTCGCCTGCGCAGCAACGAGACTCGTTCCTGGACGCTGGATTTACCGTCTCCACGCGTGCAGATAGATATCGACCCGGCGGCGGCGAGCCGTAACTACCTGATGGATAACACGCTGATAGCCGACTGTTCAGCGCTGCTTGGCGCGCTGGCTGAAAAAGCGCAGGGCCGCGAGTGGGGCAACACCCAGTGGGACGCGCAGGTGCAGCAGGTGGTCTCGCAGGCTGAACAGGGCCTGCGCGAGCAGTGCGGCGCCTATGCGAAGCTCAACGACGCCATTGAAAAAGCCCTGCCGCAGGACGGCCTGCTGGTGCGCGATATCACCGTTTCCGGCAGCCTGTGGGGCAGTCGTCTGTTCCGCGCTAACGGTCCGCTGATGAACATTCACTCTCTTGCCGGGGCGATTGGCATGGGGCTGCCAATGGCGATTGGTACCGCGATTGCCAACCCACAGCGTAAGGTGGTGGGGCTGGTGGGCGACGGTGGCCTGAGCCTGAATTTAGGCGAGCTGGCGACGCTGGCGCAGGAGAAAGCTAACGTGACGCTGCTGATCATGAACGACGGGGGCTACGGCGTGATGCGCGGCATTCAGGATAAGTACTTCGGCGGGCGTCAGTATTATAACGAACTGCATACGCCGGACTTTACCCTGCTGGCACAGGCAATTGGCCTGCAGGCGTGGAGCGTTGAGCGGGCAGAGGATTTTGAAGCCGTGATGACGGAAGCGCTGGCGATGCCGGGACCGTCGGTAGTGGAAGTGCGGATGGGTCAGATTGGCGCGCTGAAGTTTGCCGGGCCGCCGCAGAAAACGCTTTACTAGCTGTTTTCTCCCTCTCCCACGGGGAGAGGGAGAAAACAGTAGTCCGGGTCAGGCGAAGCCGCCACCCGGCTTGTTTTATCAGAACACGTTAAACGGGTATTCCACGTAAGCGCGGATCTCGTCCCCGCCCACGTTATAGTCGCTGGCGTTGCTGGAGACGCGCAGCACGGAGTAGCGCAGTTTCAGCTTCAGATCTTTCGCCGGGCCGTCCTGCACCTGGTACTGGATCTGGTTAAACCACTCGTGCTCTTTGCCGTTGCTGGTTTCAGACGTCTTAATGTTGTCGCCGCGCACGTAGGCGGTGGTCCAGCTCAGGCCCGGCAGGCCGAGTCCGCCGAAGTCCAGGCCGTAGGATGCCTGCCATGAGCGCTCGTCTTCACCGTTAAAGTCAGACCAGTAGGAGTTCGCCAGCCAGATGGTGTTGCCGCCGTCACCCACGCCGCCCTTGTCGCGATAGCCGCCGTAGTTATAGCCGGTGCTGCCGCTGCTCTGCTGGTACGCCACTTTGAACGTGTGAATATCCCAGATGTAGCTCGCCGCCAGGCTCCAGATGGTGTTGCTGCGGCCCGTGTCGAGGCTGTCAGCGTAGCCCTGATCCAGACGCGAGTTATAGCCGTTAAAGTCGAGCACCAGCTGCTGCCCGGTGCTGAACGGCTGTTTGTAATTCAGCCCCAGGTACTGTTTGTTCATCACCTCTTCGTTATGAGAGGCGTATAGCGCGCCGCTGAACTGGTCGTTGAACTGGTAGCTTGCGCCACCGAAAGTCAGGCTTTTCAGGCCGCTGTCGTGGCGGTCGTCGCTTTTACGCTGCTCGTCGGTGAAATAACCGGCGTTCACTTCCAGCCCGTCGATCTCTTTAGACGTCAGCATGGCACCGGTGTAGCTTTCAAACAGCAGGCGGGAACTGTCGGCGTTAACGATAGGCAGTTCAGGACGCTGGTTACCGTAGCTCAGCACGGTATTCGAGATCCGCATTTTGGCGGTAGCGCCAAATTTCGCTAAATCGGATTTGGCCCGGCCATCGTCTTCCTGTTTAAAGAAGTCGATACCTCCCGCACCGCTCTTGCCGCGACCGCCATCCAGGCGCACGCCGTACTGCGCGATGCCGTCCACGCCAAAGCCCACCAGCCCTTCGGTATAGCCGGATTCAAAGGTGGCGATGATGCCCTGACCCCATTCGGCTTTATCCTGCTGGCCCTGATGGTAGTCACGGCTGATATACGCATTGCGTAAAAACAGGTCTAAATGGCTGTCGTCGATAAAACCCTTGCTGTCAGATTGCTGGCTTGCAGCGGCGGGTAATGCGGCGAATAAACTTAAAGCAATTAACGATAATTCTTTTTTCACGGAGGGAACGTCTCTGTCTTAATATATTAAATTGAATTACTGCGAGTTTGATAATTACCGGAAAGATTAACGATTGCAATAAATATGTGACCAGGCGTTTCAGCCGGAAAGGGTAGATTTGACGGGGCTTTCAGAGGTGTTACCGATACGTGCGATTTAGTTAGCAATTCATGCGAAATAAAAAGGAGGCAAAATTGCCTCCTTTCAAAATTATTTAATTCCGTCAGCGGCCATTCGGTCGCGAATATGCTGCGCGCGCGCTTCTGAGGCCGGGTGATCGTCAAACATGGAGCTCTGGCGACCCGCTTCCAGTTTTGCCAGCTTTTCGAAGCTGGTGGCTAAACCGGATGGATTAATACCGCGTTTGCGCAACAGATCGTAGGAGTAGTCGTCCGCTTCGGACTCCTGACGCTGCGAGAACTGGGAGTTAACCAGTTTTTCACCTACGTCACCAAGCTGCGACTGGGACAGGCTGCCAACGATGCCGCCCGCAGAGGCCGCCGCCGCGCGAATGGCGTTGGTGCCTAAGGCAACCTGCATCCCTTTCTTCACGTGGCCGAGCGCAACGTGACCCATTTCATGGCCGATAACCGCTTCCACTTCGTTGTCGGTCATCATATCCATCAGCCCGCTGTAGACGCGGATACAGCCGTTAGCCATCGCGAAGGCGTTGACGTCTTTCGCCATGTAAACCTTGTAGTTCACCGGCTGGCCGTTGATGTTATCGCCGAGCGCGGAAGCAATCTTATTCAGACGCTGTGTGTAGGTACTGTCAGCCGGCGCAAGCGTGGCTTTTCCGTCCATATCTTTACAGGCCTGATCGCTCAGCGCTTTAACCTGCGCGTCGCTCAGGGAGTAGGCCTGAAAGGCTTCTGCACCTGAGGTCATCAGACCGTTAGAGTCCATATTCTGACAGCCGCTCAGCACGAGCGTTGTACCCAGGGCCAGCACTATTGCACGCATTTTCATGAGGTTGCTTCCGTACTCGTTAAACTGAATAAAATCCGAAAAGTGCCCCCGCAACGAAGCCGGGGCGGGATAAGTATAAGGAATATCTACAGGCGCGGGCGAGCAGATTGCGCAACATGCGAGCATGATCCAGAGATTTCTTAAGCTGCAAAAGAATGGTCCATGTACATGCCCTGCGGCTTGGGTTACATTGTTGGCACTTTTTTCCGGCGTAGCCCAAAACGCGCTGTCGTCAAGGGCATGGCCTTTAACAGTCCGATCTGGAGTTAAAATGTCCTCACGTAAAGAGCTTGCTAATGCTATTCGTGCGCTGAGCATGGACGCAGTACAGAAAGCCAAATCCGGCCACCCGGGTGCCCCTATGGGTATGGCTGATATCGCCGAAGTCCTGTGGCGTGATTTCCTTAACCACAACCCGCAGAACCCGGCATGGGCTGACCGCGACCGTTTCGTGCTGTCTAACGGCCACGGCTCTATGCTGATCTACAGCCTGCTGCACCTCACCGGCTACGATCTGCCAATCGAAGAGCTGAAAAACTTCCGTCAGCTGCACTCCAAAACTCCAGGTCACCCGGAAGTGGGCTACACCGCTGGCGTAGAAACCACCACCGGCCCGCTGGGTCAGGGCATTGCTAACGCTGTGGGTATGGCGATTGCCGAGAAGACCCTGGCGGCGCAGTTCAACCGTCCTGGCCATGACATCGTTGACCACTTCACCTACGCTTTCCTGGGCGACGGCTGCATGATGGAAGGCATTTCTCACGAAGTGTGCTCCCTGGCTGGTACCCTGAAGCTGGGCAAACTGGTGGCGTTCTACGACGACAACGGTATCTCCATCGACGGTCACGTTGAAGGCTGGTTCACTGACGACACCGCCGCACGTTTCGAAGCCTACGGCTGGCACGTTGTGCGTGGTGTTGATGGCCACGATGCTGACTCGATTAAACGTGCAGTAGAAGAAGCTCGCGCAGTCACCGACAAACCGTCCCTGCTGATGTGCAAAACCATCATCGGCTTCGGTTCTCCGAACAAAGCGGGCACCCATGACTCCCACGGCGCACCGCTGGGCGACGCGGAAATCGCACTGACCCGTGAAGCACTGGGCTGGAAACACCCTGCCTTCGAAATCCCGTCTGAGATCTATGCTCAGTGGGATGCTAAAGAAGTAGGCCAGGCGAAAGAAGCGGCCTGGAACGAGAAATTCGCTGCCTATGCGAAGGCGTTCCCACAGGAAGCGGCTGAATTCACCCGTCGTATGAAAGGCGATATGCCGTCTGACTTCGACGCGAAAGCCAACGAATTCATCGCGAAGCTGCAGGCGAACCCGTCTAAAATCGCCAGCCGTAAAGCATCTCAGAATGCGATTGAAGCGTTCGGTCCGCTGCTTCCAGAATTCCTGGGCGGCTCCGCTGACCTGGCGCCTTCTAACCTGACCCTGTGGTCTGGTTCTAAGCCAATCAACGAAGACACTGCCGGTAACTACATCCATTACGGTGTACGTGAATTCGGTATGACCGCTATCGCGAACGGTATCGCTCTGCACGGTGGTTTCCTGCCATACACCTCTACCTTCCTGATGTTCGTGGAATATGCACGTAACGCCGTGCGTATGGCTGCGCTGATGAAACAGCGTCAGGTGATGGTCTACACCCATGACTCCATCGGTCTGGGCGAAGACGGTCCAACTCACCAGCCGGTAGAGCAGGTAGCTTCCCTGCGCGTAACCCCGAACATGAGCACATGGCGTCCATGTGACCAGGTTGAATCTGCGGTGGCGTGGAAATACGGCGTTGAGCGTCAGGACGGCCCGACCGCGCTGATCCTCTCCCGTCAGAACCTGGCGCAGCAGGAGCGTACCCCTGAGCAGCTGGCAAACATTGCCCGCGGTGGCTACGTGCTGAAAGATTGCGCGGGCCAGCCTGAGCTGATCTTCATCGCGACCGGTTCTGAAGTTGAACTGGCTGTAGCAGCATGGGAAAAACTGACTGCCGAAGGCGTGAAGGCGCGCGTGGTCTCCATGCCGTCTACCGATGCGTTCGACAAGCAGGATGCGGCTTACCGTGAATCCGTACTGCCTAAAGCGGTTTCCGCTCGCGTGGCGGTGGAAGCGGGTATTGCTGACTACTGGTTCAAATACGTGGGTCTGAACGGCGCTATCGTCGGTATGACCACCTTCGGTGAGTCTGCTCCGGCAGAACAGCTGTTCGAAGAGTTCGGCTTCACCGTTGAGAACGTTGTCGCTAAGGCGAAAGAATTGCTGTAATCGCCGTTTTGCCCGGTGGCGCTTACGCTGACCGGGCCTACAAATGGCTCAAAAGTAGGCCGGGTAAGCGCTAGCGCTTACCCGGCTTTTTTTGCGTCATTATTCCAATGAAAATGTGACGCAAGTCATATAGCTCGCTTATTCATCTGGACAGACATTCCTTTTATTCCCCGATTCGCTTATTCTTGCTGAAGCGTTTCAGTCGATTAAATGTTCGACAATTGACCAATCAATCGCAGTTTGTGATAGCAAAGATTCCCCTTCGGGCGTCGCTGGATTACTCTTTCAGCCACCTCAAACTCAGGGATTGCTTTGCAGGAGATCTATGACCGTACGCGTAGCGATTAATGGCTTCGGTCGCATCGGGCGTAATGTGGTTCGTGCTTTGTATGAATCCGGACGTCGGGCGGAAATCACCGTGGTGGCAATCAATGAACTGGCGGATGCTGCTGGCATGGCGCATTTATTGAAGTATGACACCAGCCACGGACGCTTCGCCTGGGATGTGCGCCAGGAAAGAGATCAGCTTTTTGTGGGTGATGACGCTATTCGTGTGCTGCATGAGAACAGCATTTCCGGGCTACCCTGGCGTGAACTGGGTGTGGATGTCGTGCTTGACTGTACCGGTGTGTATGGCAACCGCGAACACGGCGAAGCGCATCTGACAGCAGGCGCGAAAAAAGTCCTGTTTTCTCATCCCGGAAGTAACGACCTCGACGCGACCGTCGTGTTTGGCGTCAACCAGCATGAGCTGCAAGCCGAACACCGCATTGTTTCCAACGCCTCCTGCACCACCAACTGCATTATTCCGGTCATCAAACTGTTAGACGATGCGTATGGCATTGAATCCGGCACCGTAACTACGATTCACTCCGCCATGCACGATCAGCAGGTTATCGACGCCTATCACCCGGATTTACGACGCACTCGCGCGGCGAGCCAGTCAATCATCCCGGTGGACACGAAACTGGCTGCAGGGATCACCCGAATTTTCCCGCAGTTTAATGACCGTTTCGAAGCGATTGCCGTGCGTGTTCCGACGATAAACGTCACCGCAATCGACCTCAGCGTGACGGTGAAAAAACCGGTAAAAGCCTGTGAAGTCAACCTGTTGCTGCAAAAAGCGGCACAGGGAGCATTTCATGGTATAGTTGACTATACGGAATTACCGTTGGTCTCAGTAGATTTTAACCACGACCCGCACAGCGCCATCGTGGATGGCACGCAGACGCGAGTCAGTGGTGCGCACCTTATCAAGACGCTGGTCTGGTGTGATAACGAATGGGGCTTTGCTAACCGAATGCTCGACACCACGTTAGCCATGGCCGCAAAAGGTTTCAGGTAGAGCGCACCTTGCGCTTGCAAAACTTTAAGAATCAACGAGAGGATTCACCATGTCTGTAATTAAGATGACCGATCTGGATCTGGCAGGTAAACGCGTTTTCATCCGTGCCGATCTGAACGTACCGGTTAAAGATGGCAAAGTGACCAGCGACGCGCGTATCCGTGCATCTCTGCCAACCATTGAACTGGCTCTGAAGCAGGGCGCTAAAGTGATGGTCACCTCCCACCTGGGCCGTCCAACTGAAGGCGAGTACAACGAAGAGTTCTCTCTGCTGCCGGTTGTTAATTACCTGAAAGACAAACTGTCCAACCCGGTTCGCCTGGTGAAAGATTACCTGGACGGCGTAGACGTTGCCGAAGGTGAGCTGGTTGTTCTGGAAAACGTTCGCTTCAACAAAGGCGAAAAGAAAGACGACGAAACCCTGTCCAAAAAATACGCTGCACTGTGCGACGTATTCGTGATGGATGCATTCGGTACTGCGCACCGTGCGCAGGCATCTACCCACGGTATCGGTAAATTCGCAGACGTCGCGTGTGCGGGTCCTCTGCTGGCTGACGAACTGGAAGCACTGGGTAAAGCACTGAAAGAACCTGCTCGCCCAATGGTCGCTATCGTTGGTGGTTCTAAAGTGTCTACCAAACTGACCGTTCTGGATTCCCTGTCTAAAATCGCTGACCAGCTGATCGTGGGCGGTGGTATCGCGAACACCTTCGTTGCCGCTCAGGGCCACAATGTCGGTAAATCCCTGTACGAAGCAGACCTGGTTGACGAAGCCAAACGCCTGCTGGGTACCTGTGATATCCCGGTTCCAACTGACGTTCGCGTGGCGACCGAGTTCTCCGAAACCGCAACCGCGACCCTGAAATCTGTAAACGACATCAAAGACGAAGAGCAGATTCTGGACCTGGGCGACGTTTCTGCACAGAAACTGGCTGAAATCCTGAAAAACGCAAAAACTATCCTGTGGAATGGTCCTGTTGGCGTGTTCGAATTCCCGAACTTCCGCAAAGGGACTGAAATCGTGGCTAACGCAATCGCAGACAGCGAAGCGTTCTCTATCGCAGGCGGTGGTGACACCCTGGCAGCAATCGACCTGTTCGGTATCGCTGACAAGATCTCCTACATCTCCACTGGTGGCGGCGCATTCCTCGAATTCGTGGAAGGCAAAGTACTGCCAGCAGTAGCAATGCTCGAAGAGCGCGCTAAGAAGTAAGCCATTCAGGGGCAGGGAAACCTGCCCAATTTTCAGCGCGCTTTTAAGAGCTCGCACCTTTTCTAACGGCCGAAGATACAGGACTAAGCAACATGTCTAAAATTTTTGATTTCGTAAAACCTGGCGTTATCACTGGTGATGACGTACAGAAAGTGTTCCAGGTAGCTAAAGAAAACAACTTCGCTCTGCCAGCAGTTAACTGCGTAGGTACCGACTCCATCAACGCCGTACTGGAAACCGCTGCAAAAGTTAAAGCACCGGTTATCGTTCAGTTCTCTAACGGCGGCGCTGCGTTCATCGCAGGTAAAGGCGTGAAAACTGACATTCCTCAGGGTGCTGCTATCCTGGGTGCTATCTCTGGTGCGCACCACGTTCACCAGATGGCTGAACACTACGGTGTTCCAGTTATCCTGCACACTGACCACTGCGCGAAGAAACTGCTGCCGTGGATCGACGGTCTGCTGGACGCGGGTGAAAAACACTTCGCGGCAACCGGTAAGCCACTGTTCTCTTCTCACATGATCGACCTGTCTGAAGAGTCACTGCACGAAAACATCGAAATCTGCTCTAAGTACCTGGCGCGCATGGCCAAAATGGACATGACCCTGGAAATCGAACTGGGTTGCACCGGTGGTGAAGAAGACGGCGTGGACAACAGCCACATGGACGCTTCTGCCCTGTACACCCAGCCAGAAGACGTTGATTACGCTTACACCGAGCTGAGCAAAATCAGCCCGCGCTTCACCATTGCAGCGTCCTTCGGTAACGTACACGGCGTTTATAAGCCAGGTAACGTGGTTCTGACCCCGACCATCCTGCGTGATTCTCAGGAATACGTGTCTAAGAAACACAACCTGCCGCACAACAGCCTGAACTTCGTCTTCCACGGCGGTTCCGGTTCTTCTGCTCAGGAAATCAAAGACTCCGTAAGCTACGGCGTAGTGAAAATGAACATCGATACCGACACCCAGTGGGCAACCTGGGACGGTATCCTGCAGTACTACAAAGCGAACGAAGCTTACCTGCAGGGCCAGCTGGGCAACCCGAAAGGCGAAGACCAGCCGAACAAGAAATACTACGATCCACGCGTATGGCTGCGCGCTGCTCAGACGTCCATGGTGACCCGTCTGGAGCAGGCTTTCAAAGAACTGAACGCAATCGACGTTCTGTAATTTGAACTGCTAACAGCATCAGAAGGCCCGCAAATGCGGGCCTTTTTTTATGCTTTTTCAATATTCTGCAATACCTGTTTTTGTGATCTGTTTGGCAAAGCCGGTGCTTTTTGTTTACCCTTTACTGACCTGCCTGTCTCCATGGGGGATGGATTTTGTGTTTTGGTTTAACAAAAGGAAGAATAAATGGAACAACTCGATGTTGTAGACAGCATCAATAACGCCGGCAACTGGCTGGTGCGCAACCAGGCCCTGCTGCTGAGCTATGCCGTGAACATTGTCGCGGCGATTGCCATCATCATCGTCGGGATGATCGTGGCGCGTATCGTGTCGAACGCCGTCAACCGTGTGATGGTCGCACGACACATTGACGCCACGGTGGCTGACTTCCTCTCTGCACTGGTGCGCTACGGCATTATCGCCTTCACGCTGATTGCCGCGCTGGGCCGTGTTGGGGTGCAAACCGCCTCCGTGATTGCCGTTCTTGGTGCCGCCGGTCTGGCCATTGGTCTGGCACTGCAGGGCTCGCTTTCAAACCTGGCGGCGGGCGTACTGCTGGTGACTTTCCGTCCGTTCCGTTCCGGTGAATATGTTGACCTTGGCGGCATCGCCGGTACCGTGTTGCAGGTACAGATTTTCTCTACCACCCTGCGTACCGTCGATGGTCGTATTGTGGTGGTACCGAACGGGAAAATCATTGCGGGCAATATCATTAACTTCTCCCGCGAGCCGGTGCGTCGTAACGAGCTCATCATCAGCGTGGCGTATGATTCCGATATCGATCAGGTGAAGTCGCTGATCGCAAATATCATCGCCTCTGACGACCGCATTCTGAAGGACCGCGAGCAGACGGTTCGCCTGAACGAACTGGGTGCTTCCTCTATTAACTTCGTGGTGCGTATCTGGAGCAAAAGCAGCGATCTGCAAAACGTTTACTGGGATGTGCTGGAGCGCATCAAGCGCGATTTCGACGCCAACGGCATCAGCTTCCCTTACCCGCAGATGGACGTAAACGTCAAAAAAGTCAAAGAAGCAGAATAACGTCACACGTAGGCCCGGTAAGCGCTCGCGCCACCGGGCTTTACTTTCATAAGCTCCGCTAATACCCAATTAATATTATCCATTTCCTCTAATGTGATTCGCGCAGTATAGTCAGCCTCCAGAACAACACTGCGAGAAAATCGTCATGCTATCTTATTATTTTCAAGGGCTTGCCTTAGGTGCGGCCATGATCCTTCCGCTCGGCCCGCAAAACGCCTTCGTGATGAATCAGGGCATTCGCCGCCAGTATCATCTGATGATTGCCCTGCTGTGCGCGGTGAGCGATCTGCTGCTGATTTGCGCCGGCATTTTTGGCGGCAGCGCGCTGCTGATGCAGTCCCCCTGGCTGCTGGCGCTGGTGACCTGGGGCGGCGTGGCGTTTCTGCTTTGGTACGGATTCGGTGCCCTGAAAACGGCGATGAGCAGCAACATTGAGCTGGCAAGTGCCGAAGTGATGAAGCAGGGCCGCTGGAAGATTATCGTCACCATGCTGGCGGTCACCTGGCTTAACCCGCACGTCTACCTCGACACCTTCGTAGTGCTGGGCAGCCTGGGCGGACAGCTGGACGTTGAGCCGAAACGCTGGTTTGCGCTCGGCACGGTCAGCGCCTCTTTCCTCTGGTTCTTCGGTCTCGCCATTCTGGCGGCATGGCTGGCGCCTCGTCTGCGGACTGCCAAAGCCCAGCGCATTATTAATACCCTGGTGGGGCTGGTGATGTGGTTTATTGCTTTTCAGCTGGCAAAAGAGGGCATTCACCACGTCCAGGAATTGTTCAACTAATCCTTGTCTTATGGACAACTGAGCAAGACCCGCTAAGCTTGCTGGCATGAGCCCTGTTGTTGGGGCACTCTTCGCAACATGGAGGAATGACAGTGAAGTTTAAAGTGATGGCCCTCGCGGCATTAGTAAGTTTAGGTGCGGTGTCGGCGCAGGCAAGTGAACTGCCGGATGGCCCGCACATCGTCACGTCAGGCACCGCAAGCGTGGACGCGGTACCGGATGTTGCAACCCTGGCAATTGAAGTGAATGTGGCGGCGAAAGATGCCGCTTCCGCCAAAAAACAGGCAGACGATCGTGTTGCGCAATATCTCTCTTTCCTGGAACAGAACGGTGTTGCTAAAAAAGACATCAGCTCTGCGAACCTGCGTACCCAGCCCGATTACGACTACCAGAACGGCAAAAGTATCCTGAAAGGCTATCGCGCCGTGCGCACTGTGGAAGTGACCGTGCGTCAGCTGGACAAGCTGAACTCTCTGCTGGACGGTGCGCTGAAGGCCGGCCTGAACGAAATCCGTTCCGTGTCGCTGGGCGTTGCGCAACCGGAGAAATACAAAGACGAAGCGCGTAAAGCGGCAATTGATGATGCCATTCATCAGGCGGAACAGCTGGCGTCTGGCTTCAAGAGCAAGCTTGGCCCGGTATACAGCGTGCGTTACCACGTCTCTAACTACCAGCCAAGCCCGATGGTTCGGATGATGAAGGCGGACGCCGCGCCGGTTTCTGCTCAGGAAACCTACGAGCAGCCAACGATTCAGTTCGACGATCAGGTTGATGTGGTGTTCCAGCTGGAACCCGTTGCAGCACAGCCGAAACCTGCACAATAATCAATAGGCCGGGTAAGGCGTAGCCGCCACCCGGCTTTTCATTTTAATCCTGTCTCAACACCTTATGTCCAAACGCCAGCAGCGCATCAGTCACGTTGCGCATCATGCGGCTTTCTGGCGCAAAACGGTGCCAGTACAGCATCCGGCGCTGATACAGCCCCGGCGTCAGGTCAATCAGCTCACCGCTTTTCAACTCTTTCTCAATCTGTAAATGCGGGATCATGCAGCAGGTGGTGCCCTGACGCGCCAGCTGCACAAAGGCTTCGGACGAGTTAACGATATGACACGGCACGCTGCCCGGCGGCAGGTCGAAGTTTTGCTGCAAAAACGCCTGGTGCATATCGTCCAGATGGTCGAACGCCACGGCAGGGGCTTTCAGCAGCGCGGCGCGGGTGACGCCATTCGGGAAGTAGCGCTCCGCAAAGGCTTTTGAACCGACAAACAGGTAGTCGAGCGCGCCGAGCTGATCGACAAGACAGCTTGGCAGGGCCTGAGGCTGGATACTGACCGCACCAACTACTTCGCCGCGACGCAGGCGCTCCTGGGTGCGGGTTTCATCTTCGACCTGAAGATTCAGGCGGATAGGGGAGTCGGCCAGCACCGGCGCAAGGGCCGGCAGCAGCCAGGTCGCCAGACTGTCGGCGTTCACCGCCAGCGAGAGCAGCAGCGGCGTGGAACCCGTTTGTTCGTCACCCAGCCACTCGTCTTCCAGCAGTTCAACCTGACGCAGCAGGGCGAGAAGCTTTTGCCCTTGCTCCGTTGGGCGCGGCGGCACGGTACGCACCAGCAGCGGCTGCCCGAACATGTTTTCAAGCTGTTTGATACGCTGTGATACGGCGGACTGGGTGATGCACAGCTTTTGCGCTGCGCGCTCAAAGCCGCGTTCACGAATAACTGCATCAAGTGCCTGTAGTGTTCTGTAGTCCGGACGTTTCATTGCTCTGGCTGGCTCCTAAATTTTGCTTAATCTGCACTATGACACAATTTTCCCTTCCTGACAGACGAAATCCATTCGACGTGTTCTATAATGCGCCCTGAGTTTTCACACCACAGGCAAAACGATCATGACGCAGGATGAACTGAAAAAAGCAGTAGGATGGGCCGCTCTCCAGTACGTACAGCCAGGGACCATTGTCGGTGTTGGTACGGGGTCAACGGCGGCGCACTTTATCGATGCACTGGGCACGATGAAGGGGCAGATCGAGGGCGCGGTTTCCAGCTCCGATGCGTCCACGGAAAAGCTGAAAAGCCTCGGCATTACCGTTTTCGATCTCAACGAAGTGGATCGTCTGGGCATTTACGTTGATGGCGCGGATGAAATCAACGGCCATATGCAGATGATCAAAGGCGGCGGCGCGGCGCTGACCCGTGAAAAGATCATCGCCTCCGTGGCGGACAAGTTCATCTGCATCGCGGATGCCTCCAAGCAGGTCGACATTCTGGGTAATTTCCCGCTGCCGGTTGAAGTGATCCCGATGGCGCGCAGTGCGGTTGCCCGTCAACTGGTTAAGCTGGGCGGCCGTCCGGAATACCGTCAGGGCGTGGTCACAGACAACGGTAACGTCATCCTCGATGTTCACGGTCTGGAGATTCTCGACGCGATTGCGCTGGAAAACGCCATCAACGGCATTCCAGGCGTCGTCACCGTGGGGTTATTTGCCAACCGCGGCGCGGATGTGGCGCTGATCGGTACGGCTGACGGTGTGAAAACCATCGTAAAATGATCTGATGGGGGGAGTGCTCCCCCCGCTAAAAAATTTTTGAAAAGCTAAATTTGGTGACTTGTGTCACGCTTTTCCGCCTCTTTTGCCGATCCTGCCACGTTTGTAAATTTCCTCAGCATTTTACTCTGTCATTTTGCCCTGTATGACTTTTCTTCAGAGTGCCGACGCAAACGTTCATATTGCTGCAATAGTTTTTTTTGATATGTTGGCTACAGCGGATTTCAATCCAGCACAACATCAGTTCAGATAAAAACAGGGTCGGGGAAATGGCAAAGGTATCACTGGAGAAAGACAAGATTAAATTCCTGCTGGTCGAGGGCGTGCATCAGAAAGCGCTTGATAGCCTTCGTGCGGCGGGTTACACCAACATCGAATTTCATAAAGGCGCGCTGGACACGGAAGAGCTGAAAGCCGCCATCCGTGATGCCCACTTCATTGGCCTGCGATCCCGTACCCACCTGACTGAAGACGTGATTGCCGCGGCAGAAAAGCTGGTTGCTATTGGCTGTTTCTGCATCGGCACCAACCAGGTCGACCTGAACGCCGCCGCAAAACGCGGTATACCGGTCTTTAACGCCCCGTTCTCTAACACCCGTTCCGTGGCGGAGCTGGTGATTGGCGAGCTGCTGCTGCTGCTGCGCGGTATCCCGGAAGCTAACGCCAAAGCGCACCGCGGCGTGTGGAACAAACTGGCCGCGGGCTCATACGAAGCCCGTGGTAAAAAGCTGGGTATCATCGGCTACGGCCACATAGGTACCCAACTGGGGATCCTGGCGGAATCGCTGGGGATGCACGTCTACTTCTACGATATCGAAAGCAAGCTGCCGCTGGGTAACGCGACGCAGGTACAGCATCTTTCTGACTTGCTGAACATGAGCGATGTGGTCAGTCTGCACGTGCCGGAAAACGCCTCCACCAAAAACATGATGGGCGCGGAAGAGCTGGCGCTGATGAAGCCGGGATCTCTGCTGATCAACGCCGCGCGTGGTACGGTGGTCGATATCCCTGCACTGTGCGATGCGCTGAAGCGTAAGCATCTCGCGGGGGCGGCCATCGACGTGTTCCCGACGGAACCGGCCACCAACAGCGATCCGTTTAACTCTCCGCTGTGCGAATTCGACAACGTGATTCTGACGCCGCACATCGGCGGTTCTACTCAGGAAGCGCAGGAGAATATCGGTCTGGAAGTGGCGGGTAAGCTGAGCAAATATTCCGACAACGGTTCAACGCTCTCTGCGGTGAACTTCCCGGAAGTGTCTCTGCCGCTGCACGGCGGTCGTCGTCTGCTGCACATCCACGAAAACCGTCCTGGCGTGCTGACCGCCATCAACCAGATTTTTGCCGAGCAGAGCGTTAACATTGCCGCTCAGTATCTGCAAACCAACTCGCAGATGGGTTATGTGGTTATCGATATTGAAGCCGATGAAGATGTTGCTGAGAAAGCGCTGCAGAGCATGAAGGCCATTCCGGGGACGATTCGCGCGCGCCTGCTGTACTGATGGTGCGGTCTGTGGTGTCGGGTGGCGGCTACGCCTTACCCGACCTACGTTGAGCTTTTGTAGGCCGGGTAAGCGCAAGCGCCACCCGGCTTTATGCTACCAAAGCCACGTTTTACCTGGCGTTACCACCGCAGGCAGCGGAATATCCCATTTCTCCACCGGCAACGCCTCCACGCACTGACAATCATGCGCGTAGCCTACCGGCTGCAGCCCGTACTGCTGCCAGTTTTGCAGCGTTCGGTCATAGAACCCCCCGCCCATGCCTAATCGCTGGCCCTGCTCATCAAACGCCACCAGCGGCGTAATCAGCACGTCCAGCTCGGACAGCGGTAATACGTCGCGCACGTCGAGTTTCGGTTCGGTGATTTTCAGACGGTTCACCACCAGTTCGCTGTGCGGATGGTAGTGCAGAAACAGCAGATTGCCCCGGCTGAACGGATGCAGTACCGGCAGGTAAACTTTTTTCCCGGCGCGCCAGAGCTGGTCGATAAGCGGCTGGGTGTCCAGTTCGCCGTCAAACGAGAGAAAGAGCGCGACGGTGTTTGCCATCACCACGGGCGGATAGGCCATCATGCGGGCAGCGGCTTGCTGAGCAAAGTGTGCTTGTTGTTCAGACGTCAGGGCGCGACGACGCTGGCGAATGAGTTGACGGATGTCCTGGCGTGAAGCAGAAACTTCAGGGAATTGAGTCATGGTAGTCGGTAGAAGAAGAGAGAGGGAATCTCCGAGATGCCGCCGCAGGCTGTAACCCTTGAACCCTTGGTTCAAGGTGAATGTGTCGTCATAGTTTTAAGGCTTCTCGGACGAACCGAGCATGCTCACCAACCATGGAGCGCCACATTCTTGTGGTATGAAATATCGGCTCAGGGGACTGGCCCGCTTGCAAACATCTCAGAGAAATTTTGTCTTCACAGTTACTCTACCATAGTCAACTGCGAAGTGTTATTCAAACTTTGGTCCCGGTCTTTCGGGATTGCGACCTTGATCAAGCAACGCCTGTTCAATGGTCTGCTGGAGCATTTTAATGCGCTGCTCCATGCTAGCCGCGTAATCGCGGGTCTTCGCTTTTTCCTGAGTCAGTTCA
Organism: Enterobacter sp. 725m/11; assembly: GCF_011683705.1. Classification (NCBI taxonomy): domain Bacteria; kingdom Pseudomonadati; phylum Pseudomonadota; class Gammaproteobacteria; order Enterobacterales; family Enterobacteriaceae; genus Enterobacter; species Enterobacter sp. 725m/11. The sequence goes on from NZ_JAAQOK010000025.1 coordinate 71,004, forward strand.
TAGCTGATGTTCAACGCGGCGATGAAAACCAGCTGCTCAGTATTTGTGACTCTAGTGCGTTCTTTTAGATCTTGCAACCGCTGATTCAAATCGTCCGCAGCCTGATTCAAAGCATCCCTTTGTTCAGGTGGACAATTCACTCGCAGTGAACGGCCAAAAATCTGGAGATCGACGGGTTGTGCAGACATGCCACCTTCCTGCTGATTGACTGCGCTGCCTTCGCTTACTGCCCCGGGGGCTGCGAAGGGGCGACACTATAGCTACCCTGATGTGAAGATACAAGCCCTTTTCTGGTATCACCAGGGTCCAAAGTGGTAGCATATCATGAATATCCTCCCTTTGATGACGAATGCGTATGTCTATACAGAACGAAATGCCTGGTTACAAGGATTTAAACCAGTTACTGAACCAGCAGGGAGTCGGTCTTACCCCT
>NZ_JAAQOK010000026.1:0-70267 GCF_011683705.1 Enterobacter sp. 725m/11
TCCGTCGTCGGCAGCGTCAGATGTGTATAAGAGACAGACGTTAGACTGCACGCTGGTTTTACCATCCGTCACAACAACGCTCAGCGTGTAAGAAGAGGTATTGTTCACCTCTGGCGCAGTGATGCGAACGTTAGCAGTATCGGTACCCGTTGCGTTCATATCAGCCGGTACGCTCCAGCTGTAGGTCAGCGCATCGCCATCAGGATCGGAGGCTTGTGCATGCAGAGAAATCGCTTCACCGGATTCAACGGTAACGGATTCCATGGCATTGATCACCGGAGCCTGGTTGGCCTTAGGCGCTTTGTTCACTACCTGTACGTCGATAGCGTTGCTCAACCCTTTCGCGTCGGTCACGGTCAGGCGGAACACCAGGTTCTGATCGCTGGTCACGGCCGGTACGCTGAAGCTGGCTTTCGCTTTGGTGCTGTTCGCCAGGGTCACGGTGGCGCCGGAAACCTGCGTCCATTTATAGGTCAGCGCATCGCCGTCCTGGTCGCTGGAGGCTGAGCCGTCGAGCGTGACAGTCGCCGGGCCCGTTACCGTCATGTCGGTTGCAGAAGCGACCGGCGCATGGTTGGTTACAACCGGCTCAACAGGCGTAGAGCTGCCGCCCAGCAGGCTTTCGTTCATGGCATTCAGGATATCGCCGTTATCGGATTCGATAGACCATGCGAACAAACCACCCAGGTTTTTGCTCAGGACGTATTTGCCTTTCGCATTGACGGAACGGGCGTTATCGTATGTCACCAGCTCACCGGTGGATTTGTTGAACACGTACGGCGCTTCTGCTGCTTCGTCGTATTTGTATTCCCAGCCTGGTTTGCCCAGCATCTGGTTTACAATCTGACGGTAGTCAACAATACCGTTTTCCCATGTCCCTTTGATTGGACCCGTCGCGGTACCGGTGAATGGATTGTCACCCGTGTAACCGTGAACGCCGGTCCAGCCGCGGCCATACATGCCCGCACCGACGACGATCTTGCCAGGCTGAACGCCCTGCGCCAGCATCTCTTTCACTGCGTTATCGGTGGTGTAGTTGGTATCTGGTTTCCAGGACGCACCGTACAGCGCGGTCTGGTGACCCAAATCGGTATTACTCCACGCACCGTAGAAGTCGTAGCTCATCAGGAAGATATGGTCGATGTACTGCTGCGCGGTGTTGTAGTCCACGTCTTCGATCTTATCTTTACCTGCACCGATTGCCGTGGTCAGCTCGTAGGTACGACCAGTTTCCGCAGACAGCTCGTTCAGCATCTGACGCAGGTCATGCATCAGCGCGGTGTAAGTCGCTTTGTCGGTCTGCGGGTTACCCAGCTTGGCGTTCTCACCGCCGCCGCCCGGGAATTCCCAGTCGATATCCACACCGTCGAACACTTTCCAGGTGGTCAGGAAGTCTTTAACGGACGCAACGAAGCGGTCACGCAGCACTTTGTTATCCATCTGATAGAACGGGTCAGACAGAGTCCAGCCGCCTACGGATGGCAGGATTTTCAGATCAGGATGGGCTTTTTTCATCGCCATCAGCTGGCCGTAGTTGCCTTTGTACGGGTCGTCCCAGTTGCTTACGCCCTGCTGAGGTTTTTGCAGCGCAGCCCACGGGTCGTGGATCGCCACGGTGTAGTCCTGGCGGCCCTGACAGGCGCGTTTCAGAGACTCCAGCGCGCCGGAGGATTTGGCGCTGTCGTTAATGCCGTCGCCGCCACAGATTGGAATGAAGCCGTACAGCAGGTGGTTAATGTTCGCGACAGGAATTTTGTCTGCCGAGAAGTTACGGTCGTACACGCCCCACTCAGGGAAGTAAGCGCCAACCACTTTATCGGTGTGCTGCGCGAACGCTTTGTTGTTTTCCAGCAGCGGGGTGTTCAGAGGAAGCAGGTGGCTACCGTCGGTGTCCGCCACGATGATCAGCTTGCTGGCGCTCTTGGTGCAGCCGCTGTCGTTACACAGCTCAACCTGCTCCTGGCAGCGTCCGCCTTTCTTCACTTTAAAGGTCGCAGAGCCTGCGGCACTACCCGCACCGGTCCAGACGGTCTTGCCGTCCAGCAAAACTTTTGCAGACGTTGGGGCATCGCCGCTCCAGACGTTCCACTCCACCTTCACGTCAACGCCATCTTTATGCACTTTGATGAGGTTGTTGTAGTCCTGTGCCGCCTGATCCACCTCTACCAGCGCAAACTTATCATTGCCTGATGTAATTGACGGTGTACCCGGCGCCGCTGCAAATACTGAGCTTGTTGCGGCTGCAACAAAAAGCGCCAGATATTTAGGCTTCATAAATTTCATTTTTTATTTCCTGATAAATTTATTCGTAACGTAATAATCCATGTCTTCCTTGAGAGCATGGAGTCTATTTGCGTAATGCGTATTTAACCAACCTGAAAACCGTGACAAAAAACGTCTTGCTGCGTTGTATTCCTCCATAAAAAGATACAAGCCCAAATTCCGTGTAGCTTATATCTTTTACGATACACTGAGCGCAAAGAGACATCCTTCTCTTCCACCGTCAAAAAAACTTATAAAAAAACTTGACCTGTATATTTAAAATATGAAAGCAAACTGCTGTCCAATAAACACGACTATTCCAGCAAATGACAGATAGGGTCCGAAAGAAATAGTGAGGTTATTTTTATTTAAATTATTTAACGCGAAATAGCCCGCGATACCGCTCAACGCTGCGGCAAGTTCAATTGAAGGCAGCGCCTGCCAACCGCACCAGGCGCCTAAGGCCGCCAGCAGCTTAAAATCGCCGTAGCCCAGTCCTTCCCGCCCGGTCAGCAGGCGAAAGGCCCAGTAGAGCAGCCAGAGCGACAGATAGCCTGCTACCGCACCGAACAGCGCGTCCTGCAACGGCAATCTGTGGTCAAATGCATGGAGTAAGAGACCTGCCCACAACAGCGGCTGGGTCAGGCAGTCCGGGAGAAGCTGATGCTGCCAGTCGATCATCGCCAGTGGCAGTAAAAACAGCGCGAGTAACCACAGCGAAAACAACCCCTGAACGTCCGGCATGCACCAGGCCGTAACGCCAAAAAACAGCGCCGAGAAAAATTCGATCAAAAATAACCGCAGCGGGATGGTCGTGCCGCACTGGTGGCAGCGTCCCCGTAATAACAGCCAGCTGACCAGGGGAATATTTTCCCATGCAGCAAGCGTGTGCTGGCACACCGGACAGTGCGAGGCAGGAAAGAGCAGATTGCCGCTTCCCTCTTCATCCATCACAATTCCCGGCAGGCGCTCGGCAACAACGCCAAGAAAACTGCCCATAATCCCGCCCAGGATCGCACTCATTATCGGAAAACTAACCGGGCAGGCCTCCCGGATCAGCGAGAAGGTATTCATGCGTTTTTTGCCCAGGTGAGCTGCACCTGCGCTTTTACATCGCTGAGATGGTCAACCGGCGTGAGGTTTATTTTTTGCAATCTGACGCCGGAGGTCTGATTAATTTCGCGCAGCCAGTTTTTTAATTCATAAACATTTACCCGATTAACCACGAACGATAAAGTTTGTCCCTCCTGGCGCACGTCCGTCAGCGACAGGTTAATTTCATTGGCGCTTTTCTCGACCACCGTGCGTGGATTATCCGTTTTGACTAACTGAACCTGAAGATGATTTTTATCAATTTCATTGCGCATCCAGTTAAGCGTCTCTTTTTGTCTTTTAAGCGTCGATTTACTATTTTGAATCATATTATCCAAAGGGATGACTCCTGCGTAATACACCGCAGCCCCAAGCAGGGCAACGATGCAGAGTTTTAAAATAACTTTCTCCCGGGCGCTGTAGTTCTGGTAGCGTGATTTCAGTTGCGCGATTCGCTCTTTCATTTATGTTTCCCTGCGATCATGGCGGTATAGGGTTTGGTGGTTGAAACAGGCTGTAAGGTAAAATCGAAATTCTCACGGGTCTGATTAACAAACGCCTGCAACGCGGGCTGGTTTTGCGCGCTGACGCTCAGCGTCAGCGTGTTTTGCTGCGCATCGTATTCCAGCAGATCGATTTCCATCGCAGGCACTGACTGCCGGGCGGCCGCCAGCTCGTCCAGCTGAAGGAAGATCCCCTTACTCTGTTTTTTGACGTTCTGACCAAAGTGATATTTGATATTGGTCTGGTGACGCATGCTGGGGAAATGGTGCTTATACACCTGGAGGATCTCCTCCTGTATCTGGTTTTCCTGCTGCACCAACATCCAGGCCATCGCAATGCGCGGCCCCAGCAGCAGGCCAACGGACAGCAGGCCCGCAATCGCCACTGCGGCTTTCATGCTTTTCACGACACGCCCGTTACCGGCCTTAAGGCTGAATTCACCGTGAAGCAGATTCACGCGACAGGCCTGCCACTGCGGCTGGATCAGCACCAACGGATGCTGCCAGGGCTGGGCAATGTCGACGTCCACACCAGCAGGCGCTTCGCCGTAACAGCACACCTCCCCCTCTCCGGCCTTCTGCATCAGAAGCGGCAGCAGGCTCGCTTCCATTTCGCTGGCAACATGCGGTGATAAACGTAGCCAGTAGCCGTCGTCCTGAGCGACAAGAGTACTTCCGCCAGCCGTCACGGGCAGCAGCCAGGCATCCGGCAGCACCTGGATCACTTTTAACCCCGCCTCCTGACAGCGGCTTAACCACCTGCGCAGCAGATCGGCGTCTATCGCCACCGCATCAACCTCAGCGCCTTTTTTGTTCAGCACCGTCCAGTGGAGATTATCCACCTCGCCAATCAGCGTCTCTTCCGCCATCCAGGAGAATGCCGTCGCCTGAGAGGCGACTTTCTTCGGCAGCGTAAAATGGCGGAAGATCATGCTGCTGGCGGGCAACAGCAGACAAACACGGGCCGCCAGTGGGTGGTCCGCCAGCGCGTCCAGGCTCTCCAGCGTCTCAACCTGCTGGCTGCCGGAGACACACCCCATTATTTTCCCGCCCTCGCGGTTATCGGGACGAACAAAAAGTACCTGTTTCATAGCGATCTACTTTTCTTATTCAATCATTCGGTAACGACGTTGCCACGTCACGATCTCACTGGCCTCGTTATTGACCTGAAGCTGGCTAACCACGCGAAGCGTTAATTCATCGGTATTGCCGGTATAGTTCACGCGGAAATACCGGCTGCTGATGGAAAGAAGCTCAGCCACCTGCGGGAGATCGTCTTTCAACTGCGGGAAGGTCTGCTCCAGCGCTTTGCTGAAGGTTTCCATATTTTCCCAGCCGGTTTCTGGACGCGAATCAATCAGGCGAACGGCATCATCTTCCGTTAATTTTCCGGGGAACAGCGCGGCCAGTAAGGCGGCCTGTTCCGGTTTCAGGGTGTTCACATCCACCTTGCTGGCAGAGTCCGGCAGCGCGCAGAGCAGCTTGCTCACCTTCGGGTATGCCGCTACCGGGAACGCGGGCAGCTGTTTGATCTCCGCAATGGTGCGCATCATCTGGTTCGCGGGCTGTCGGGCGGGCAAGACGCCCGCCCAGGCATCGCTCTCTGCACCGTCTTTGGCCGTCGTCGCGTCGCCATCGAGATAGTCCACCAGCTGTTGATACACCTCTTCTGCCGTAGTGTGGCTGATGCCGCTTTCCGTCAGGATCTGTTCAACAATCTGCTCGTTGCGCGGTTTTTCCGGCACGGCGGGCGCGTTTTGCCCCTGTGGTATTTTCTCTGCGGCCAGCAGGTTGTTGACGTTAAAGCAGTCCTGCGCGTCCTCCACCTGGCTCACCACGGTATAATCTTCGCCCCGGGTTTCCAGCGGTTGATGCCAGTCGCCGTCCAGGTTGAGCGCCTTATTTTCACCGCTGGCGTCGGTCTGCAGGCGGTCCTTCACCACCTTCTCCTGAGCCTGCATCGCCCAGCGCAGCTGCTGCTGGCTGACCTGGTAATGGGTTTTCTGCAGGTTGCGGCAGAACTGCTGGCTGATTTTGGCGGCCAGCGCCGACATCATGACCAGCAGGATCAGCACCACCAGCAGCGCCACCCCTCTCTGTTTACGTAATGCACTCATGATTTTGCTTCCGGTGCCGGTGCCGCCACCGGCGCAGGCGCGGTCTCTGGCGCAGCCGCAGCCGCCTCAGGCAGGTCGCCCGGGGTCGTAAAGACCCAGCGCCAGGTATCGCCGTTTTCCATGGTCAGCGTCAGCTCCACGCCGTCCGGCAGATGCGCCGGGTCACTCCAGCTTTTCTGCCAGCCCTGACGGTAAAAACGCCACTGCAGCGATTTCACCTCACTGACAATCGGCACTTCATCGGGCTTCGCGTCCACCGGGCCATCAATCACCGGCCAGACGTCGCGATACAGACGCCCCTCTTCCAGGCGCCAGCGCACACGCTCCAGTTGGATCGTTCCGCTCACGCCATTCAGCGTGGTCAGCTCAAGCGCATCATCCACCTGTCGAAACAGATCCGGCTCGTTACGCGGGGCGCGCGCCTGCAGCTGGTAGAAATCGCGCTCCATCAGATTCCAGGCCCGCTGCAGCTGATTGAGCTTCGCGGCGCTGGCGTCGGTTGCCGAACTGGTGCGCATTGCGCCGTCCAGAATTTGCCAGGCCAGGGTGCTGATCACCGCAAATATCGTCAGGGCAATCATGATCTCCAGCAGGGTAAACCCGCGCTGGCGTCGCGTTTTTTTCACTTGCTCTCTCCCGGCGGAACGATCTGCAAAGCGATAACCGGCTGGCTGTCGTCCCCTTCCGCGTAGACGCGAATGGCGTTCGCCCAGCCGTTGTCGGCGGTTTTCACCCGCTGCTTGCGCCAGTTCCAGCTGCGCCCGCCCATGATTTCCGTCCCCTGCGCTTCGGCGTCCGGGAAGTCGGTTTTCGTGAGCTGCGCTTCCGCCAGCTGATTTTCCGCCACCCAGCTGGCCTGCAGCGTGTCGGCCAGGCCGTGAGTGAAACGCACGTTCAGGGAGACGGAATTCATCAGCGCCAGCGCGGCGGTGGAGAAGATCACCAGCGCGACCATCACCTCCAGCAGCGTCATCCCCTTTTGCTTTTTGCCGTTAGCCATCGTTCTCTACCGATACAGGCGCAGCGCCTTGCGACACAACGCGGAAATGGTGCTGTTTGTCATAGCTTTGCAGCGTCAGCGTGAAGCGGCTGATTTCGCCGTCCGGTAAAAAGAGCACCTGCGGATCGGCGCTTACCGTGGCGGCAAGGCGCTGGGGCGAGAGCGAAACGTGCATCTCTTCCGGGAAATCGCCTTTGGTGGTAATACGCCCGGCGGATAACGGCACCCAGTGACGTTCGCCGTTTTTATCCTCGAGCGTCACCAGCTGATAATTATCCGTCGTGATGACCAGCCCGACGATATTTCCGTCCATCACCGCACGGTCTGAACCATAATCAACGAGGGCTTTTAATTGCTGGCCAAATATATCCGCACCGCTGCGTGAAGGTATTGTTGACACCACCATCATGGCGCAGCTGGCAAATATCACCAGCGCCAAAATAATTTCCAGCAACGTAAAGCCGCGTTGTTTATTCATTATTTCTCTTTCTTATCCAGAGACCAGTTCGTAATATCATCGGCGGTATTGGCTTCACCGTCCGGACCGGCGGAGAAGACGTCGACCGCGCCGTGTTCGCCCGGGCTAACCAGAATATAATCTCCGCCCCACGGGTCCTGCGGCAGGCGACGGATATAGCCATCAGCACGGTAGCCATTAGGGATTGGCGCGATTTCAGGCTTGGTTACCAGCGCCTGTAAACCCTGCTCGGTTGTCGGGTAGCGGTGGTTATCCAGCTTATACATATCCAGCGAACCTTCGAGCGCGACAATATCGCTGGTTGCTTTTTGCGTATCTGCTTTTTCTTTATTGCCCATTAAGTTTGGCACCACCATGCTCGCCAGTACGCCGAGAATAACAATGACCACCATTAATTCGAGCAAGGTGAAACCCGCCTGACGCGCCAGGTTTTTACGTTTTAAAGCCATGATTTAACCTACCATATTATTAAGTTGCAGAAGCGGTTGTAATATTGACAGCACGATGAATAAAACAATCGTCGCCATGGATACCACCAGCGCCGGTTCAAATACCGACAGCGTTAATGTAATTCGATGCTGCAATGCCGATTCCTGGTTTTCCGCCGCGCGGTCCATTAAATTGCCTAATTCTCCGCTCTCTTCACCGGAGGCAATCATATACAGCATGGTTGGCGGGAATAATTTCGCCTGTTCCAGCGCGGCATAGAGCGATGCCCCCTGGCGCACGGTATCCGCCGCCTGCTCCAGTACCTGCCGGGCATAGAGGTTTTCGATACCGTCCATCGCGATGTACATCCCCTCCAGCAGCGGCACGCTGCTGGCCTGCAAAATGCTCAGGGTACGGATGTAGCGGGCGCTGTTGATAGCGCACACCAGCTTTTTGATCGGCGAGCCGTTCACCAGCCAGCTGTGCCAGCGAAAACGGTTTTTGGCGTTTCTCAGCCAGGTCTTAAAGCCGACAAACCCGCCGCCGAGGATCCCCACGATGTAGATCCCGTACGCCTGCAGAAAATCACTCACCGCAATCAGCGTGCGGGTGGTGATCGGCAGCTGCTGCTTCATGTGGGTGAACTGCTCGATCACCTGCGGCACCACCGCCACCAGCAGAATGCTGATGACCGCGATGGCGACCACGGTCAGGGTAATCGGGTAGACCATCGCCTGCGTCAGCTTGCTTTTCATCTTCTGGCGCTGCTCGTTGTACTCCGCCAGCTTCTCCAGCACGTCGCCCAGGTGGCCGGTTTTTTCGCCGGCCATCACCAGGGTGCAGTAGAGCTTGTCGAAGGTGCGCGGGAACTGGCTAAACGCGTCGAACAGCGTGTGGCCTTCCACTACTTTCTCGCGGATCTCCACCACCATCGCCGCCAGCTTTTTGTCCTCCGTCTGCTTCGAGATAGCCTTCAGGGCGCTTTCCAGCGGCAGCGCGGCGTTGACCAGCGTCGAAAGCTGGCGGGTAAACATCGACAGCACCGGCGTGGAGAGCTTTGCGCCGGTTTTCGCTTTACCGGACGCCGCCGCCTCGCGGGTTTCGTTGATGCTGACGGGCATCAGCTTTTGCTCGCGAAGCCACTGGCGAACCTGCTTTTGCCCCTCGGCCTGCAGCGTGCCGCGCTGGGTTTTCCCCGCGCCGTCCGTTGCGGTCCAGGCGTAGAAGGCCATTACGCATCCCCCCCACGCTCGGCGGTGACGCGCATCACCTCTTCCAGCGAGGTCACGCCGCTAATCACCTTCAGCAGCCCGTTTTCACGCAGGCTGTAAGCCTGCTTAAAGAGCTGCGTCTCGATGGACATTTCGTCCTTATCTTCATGAATGGCGCGGCGCATGGTGCTGTCCACCACCAGGAACTCATGAATACCGGCCCGGCCCTGATAGCCGCTCTGGCGGCAGTGTTCACAGCCCACCGCGCGGTAAATCGCTTTTGGCGGCGCGTCCATAAAGCTGAACAGCGCTTTTTCATTGGCATCCAGCGGACTGGTGATCCGGCAGTGCGTACACAGCCGACGCACCAGACGCTGGGCAATGACACCGAGCAACGATGAACCGATTAAAAAGGATTCCAGCCCCATATCCCGCAGGCGGGTTATCGCCCCTGCGGCGCTGTTGGTGTGCAGCGTAGACATGACCAGGTGACCGGTAAGCGACGCCTGCACCGCAATTTGCGCGGTCTCACCGTCACGAATTTCCCCGATCATCACCACGTCCGGGTCCTGACGCAGAATGGCGCGCAGCCCGCGGGCAAAGGTCATGTCTACGCGCGGGTTAACCTGCGTCTGCCCCACCCCTTCCAGCTCGTATTCAATCGGGTCTTCTACGGTCAGAATGTTGCGTTCGTGACCGTTCAGCGCCGAAAGAATGGCGTACAGGGTGGTACTTTTACCGGAGCCTGTCGGCCCGGTGACCAGGATAATGCCGTGCGGGCGGTCAATCAGCCCTTTCAGCTTCTCCAGCTCTTCATCAATCAGGCCCAGCTTGTTGATGTCGGGCTTGAGATTGCTTTTATCGAGCAGACGCATCACCACGCGCTCGCCGTACTGGGACGGAATGGTCGAGACGCGCACGTCGATCGCCTTGCGGCCAATGCGCAGGGAGATACGGCCATCCTGCGGCAGGCGCTTCTCGGCGATGTCGAGTTTTGACATGACCTTGATGCGCGATACCAGCAGCGGCGCGAGCTTGCGCGCAGGCTGCAGCACCGGGCGCAGCACGCCGTCAACGCGGAAGCGAATGCTCAGCGTGCGCTCGAAGGTTTCGATATGAATATCCGACGCGCCGTCCTTCACCGCCTCGCCGAGAATGGCGTTGATCAGGCGGATCACCGGCGAGTTTTCGTCGTTATCGAGCAGATCTTCGTTATCCGGGATCTCCTCGGTTAACGCCATCAGGTCGATATCGGCGTCCATATCGTCCACCAGCTGCTGTGAGACGCCGCTGCTCTGCTGCCAGATTTTGGCCAGCATCTCGTCAAACGCTTCCGGCGTGAGGGTGACCGGGACGAACGCGCGTCCCAGCACCCGGCGCACTTCCAGCAGTGCAAATGCCGGGGTGTCATCACGGATATAGACGTCATTGTTATAAAATAAAACGCCGTTATCTTTTGCGTAGCTGCTGCTACACAATGTTTTACTCAGTTCGTCCACGTTGCCCCTCCGCCTTACTCTTTAAACGGATTGCGTGTCGCACTGGTTTTCACCGGTGCGGCATGGGTGGCCGTCTTAGTGTCGGCAGACGGAAACGCGGGCAGAATGGCGTTATCCGCTGGCTCAATAATGCCGAGCTTTTTCTCCTCCACGCGCTGCATCTGGCGAACGCGGATCTGGTCATATTTCTCTTTCGACGCGGCGCTGTAGTTGTCGTCGTCACGCAGGACGGTGGTATGGATAAACACCATCAGGTTGCGTTTCGATGTGTCCTGCGAGGTGTAGCGGAACAGCTGGCCCACCAGCGGGATATCGCCGAGCAGCGGCACTTTGGAAACCGACTGCTTGGTGACGTTTTCCATCAGGCCGCCGAGCACCACCGTCTGGCCACTGTGGACCATCACTTCGTTATTAATGGTGCGAGTGTTGAAGGTTGGGCCGAGGCTGGCGTCTTCCGTCGCGCTGTTGTCAACGCTGGAAACTTCCTGCTCAATCTTCAGGTGGATCATGTCACCGTCGTTAATCTGCGGCACAATTTTCAGCTTGGTACCGACGGTCTTACGCTCAACGGAGTTAAAGACGTTGTCGCCGCTGGTGGTCTGCGAACCGGCAAGGACCGGCACGTCCTGGCCCACGTTAAACGACGCTTCTTTGTTATCCAGCGTGACCACGCTCGGCGTGGAGAGAATGTCGTTTTTACCGTCGGTGGAGAGCGCGGTCATCAGGGCGCCGAAGTCGCCGTTGAAGAAACCGGTCGCCAGGCCGGTGAAGCTTGCCCCCTTCATGGTGCCGTTTTTAATCTGGCTGATAGGCAGGCCGGTTGAGCCGAACTGCACGCCGCCGTGCTTGCTGGTCCACTGCACGCCGAGATCCAGGCCGTTACCGTCCTGCACTTCAGCAATGATCGCTTCCACCAGCACCTGTGGACGGCGAATGTCGAGCTTGTCGATCACCTTCTCCAGGGAGTTCATCACGTTAGGCTGCGCGGTGATCACCAGCGAGTTCGTTGACTCGTCGGCGCTAATATTCAGATCGCTGGCCGCCGTGGCGGTTTTCGACTTCGGCGCACCCGCCTTGTCTTTCAGCTGCTCGCCAATACCGGTCAGCACCGGAACCACTTTGGTGGCGCTGGCGTATTTGAGGTAGAAGACGCGGGTATTCCCCTCGTTGTTCTGCTCGCGATCCAGCTGATGGATCAGGGAACGGGTGCGCATGCGCGCATCTTCCGAACCGCTGATCACCAGGCTGTTGGTCTCGTCATCCGCTACCACCTTGGTGGCGAGCTGCGGCGCGTTCTGCCCCTTCTGCTCTTCGTTGTTGAGGTTGTTCAACATGTCGGAGAGCTCTTTGGCGGACGCAAAGCGCAGCGGCACGATTTCGCGACGCTGAATGCCGTCTCTGTCGACGCGCTGCACCAGATCCACCAGGCGGTTCACCACCGAGGCTTTCCCGGTTAACAGCAGGACGTTCGACGGCTCAAAATGCACCACGTTACCGATACCGGTGGCATCGTTCAGCTGGCGCAGCAGCGGCGCCAGCTCACGCACCGGCACGTTTTCCATGCGCACGACGCGGGTGATGATCTCATCGCCTTTGCCCGGATTTTTGCTGTCGGCCAGCGGGGCCCCGGCGGTGCGGGCTACGCTTGAGCGCACCACTTTCACCATGCCGTTGTCCATCGGGATGACAGACAGACCGTACAGGTCCAGCACGCTCAGGAAGAACTGGTAATACTCATCTTCCGTCAGCACGTTATAGGTTCTGACCGACACCGTGCCCTGAACGGACGGGTCGACGAGAATGGTTTTGTTAAGATTGCGGCCTACCGTATCGATAAACTCGCGGATATCGGTATTTTTAAAGCTCGCGCTAAAGTTAGCTGCAAGCAGCGAACTGGAATATAACGACAATGCGGTCAGCGCCACGCACGCCCAAGGAAATTTCTTCATGTCTGTACACTTGTTAATTGTTTAGAACATTAACCCGAATATTTTCAAGGTGAGCGTGACGTCTGACGACGACCTCCGCTTCTTTCATTTTCGACCAGTTGGCAATAATACTTTTTGCCTTTGCTTCATCGGTCATATCGACAGAGTTGACTTTCACAGCCACGTCGCCCTTTTCCAGCCCGGAATGGCTGAAGAACGCTGAGGCATTCCTTGGATTGATGTTGTAGCCTTCCAGTTGGCCTTTTTCGATTACCGGTTTTAACACCAGATAATCATCCAGATGCACGCTTTCCGCGCCTGCATCTTTCGTCGATTTGGTTACCGGGCCGCTGTCAACGCCGCCCTTAAAATAGTCAGGCTTATTTAATGCCAGTACCTGCGTAGCACCTTCATAATTAACCACCACATTGTCTTTGTTAATTTCCTGAATAAAGGCATCGTTAAAACCGGTCAGCGGCTCGCCTTCGCGATAGCTGCGCTGGCCTGCCGGGGTTTTAATCACCGCAAAGGAGAGCCAGGCATCGTCACTGCTGATAATTCCTTCAATTTCCGCTGCCAGCGGGGCTTTCGCGGCAGCCGGTAAGTTATCCTGACGCACCGCAGCCGTGAACAGAGTAAATGTCTTTTCTTCACGACGATTTTTCAGCGGCTGTTCATCAGATTTAGCCAACTTATTCGTAACTTTTTTATAATCTTTAAACGTCAGATAGCCTTGCTGGCCGCAAAAAATTAACAGCACAAACATAATACAAGGCGTTATCCACCGTGACAGAAATGAGAACCTCATTTTTCATCTGGCCTTTAGCAAAGCGGAAATAAGCAGCGTCGGGCTGCGCCAATATGTGTGAAAAATAGTAATTAACTGCCGTAAATACGACCATCGACTTCGCCATTAACTTTAATAAAAAAAACTATTGACCAAATAAAATCGGGATGTTAGGTCATTGCAACTGGATATTTTTACCCTGTGCGCAAATTGACCACCCTGTGGCGTTGCTTTACTTTCTCGTCCTGTTGCTATTCCTAATCAGAGACGGTAAGTCGTTATGTATCAGAGCCACTTTAAATTTAAACAACCGCCATTCAGAACAATCACGGGTTTCTCCGGCGATTTTCTGGTGCCTTATCATCAGGACGTATTCAACCTGCTGAAAGAGAAAAGCCAGGTGGCGGGAATTATCGGGCTCTTTTGTAACGACGCACCGCTGCTGGGCCACTTCAGCGATGCGCTGAAGGCCAGCCTTCCTGGCGCCATTGCCATCAACGCGTTTCCTAAGCTGAGTGCCAGTAGCCTGCTGTACAAGCTCAACCCGGGAACGAAAGAGAGCAAGAGCCGCATTCAGGCGGTGGATGCCGTGCTGCATCAGTGGCAGGGCGGAAAAAACCGCAGCAAAACCCTGGTCATCCGTCACGCGGAAGCGATGAAGGAGACCTGCCGTGAGGTGCTGGGGATGTTGCTTACGCGTGCTCAGGAGCTGGAGTTCCGTCTGTCCATCGTGCTGATGGGCAGCGCGGATCAGGAAGCCGCCCTCTTACACCCATCTGAACTTCGCGAATATGCCCATACCCGTCATACATTGCGTCCCCTGACCTGCCGGGAATTTCTCAGCTATGTGCAGGCGCAGTGTGAAGAACACGGGTGCGAGAATTCGCCGCTAACCCCGGCGCGCGTGCGCAAGATGCACGCGCTGACCAAAGGCAACATCAGCAAACTGAATGAACTGGCGCACCTGTCAATGCTCGCGGCCTGGACCGAACGTGCAGCGCAGGTCAGCCCGCGTCATTTACGCCTGGCGGCAGGCGAGATCCTCCCGGCAAAAAAACACGGTAAGCGCCTGGCGACCGTGGGATTGTTCGCCTCGGTTCTGTTCGCCGCCTGCGGATGGTATTTAACCGCCTCAATCAATGCAAAACTGCCGATTCAGCTTCCCGTACCGGCGAGCTGGAAACAGCAGAAGTCAAAAGCCGACGCGCCTGTCGTGCCGGTTATCGACAATGAAGTGGTTAATCAGCCGGATGCGATGCACCAGCTGTACCTGATGTGGGGGTATGACGCCTCCGCGGATGATGCGCTGTGTCAGAACGCCGGGAAGGTCAATCTGATGTGTAAACAGGGTAACGCGTCACCGGATACGCTGGCACAGGAGGGTTATCCGTGGGTCAGTGAACTCAAAACCGGTACCCATCTTAACTACGCTGTTGTCGCCCGCGTAGGCGATGACTCGATGGATCTGCTGATGAATAACCGCACCTGGCAGGTGAGCCGCAGCTGGTTTAACCAGCATGCCACCGGTAACTTTACCCAGCTGCATCGCCTGACGCCGGAAGGCAAAGATGCCATCAGCGCCGCCAGCGATGCGAAAGACATGGGCTGGCTGGATCAGGCGCTGAGTCTGGCTCTTGGCCAGCCTGAAACCCATGCTCAGACCTGGACGGCTGAGATGATGAAACGCACCCGCGATTTCCAGCAAAAAATGCATCTGCATGTGGATGGTATTCCAGGGGAAGATACGCTGATGCAGTTAATGCGTGAAACCCATACCACGCCGAGCGTGCTGATTCAGGCCACGCATGCCACACCGGACGCCAACACGCAGGAGAAGCATTCCTAATGTCTACCATCTGTCTTGCGGCTCAGCGCAGCTACACCACCGGAGAGGCGGTCTGGTTTTCGTACCGCCTCCCCAGCCTGAGAAAAATTTGCGGTCATACCTTTTTATGGGTATTGGGTTTGTGCGCCCTGGTCATGGCAGGGCTGTACGCGCATATTTACTGGAATTTGCGCCACCCGGCCCCTGAACCGGTAAAAGCGAGCGTCGCTAAACCGGAAACACAGCTTTCCGATATGCATTATGTGTATGTGAGTAAACCGTTCCCGCATCCGCATCCTAAACCGGCGCCGGTACGGGAAGAGATGCCGCCCATGCAGGATCTGCCGATAAGCACCGATGATGCTGACTGGCAACAGGCCCCTGACAGCACCGTGCCGCAGGATGCCGGGCACGATACCTCGCGTGATACCCTGCCGGGAACCGAGGCGCACGAAAACGCCACCGCGTCGTCGGGAAGTGAGGATGCTTCGTTAGCCGAATTGTTTAAGCAGGCGTTGAAAGAACAAGAGCAGGATTATTCTCAAGGCAAAATTCCCGCGCCGCCGGTTGACGAAACGCAGGATCAATCGCAAAGCAGTTTGTTGCATAACGATCACGTCCAGTCTCCTTTGAGTAAAAAAGGAGACCGGCTGGAGTAGTTAATATTTTTCAGGCAGCGTGGTGAGGTTAAGCAGACGACCTTTCTCCACCACAATATATTGACCTTTTTTCAGGTCGGAGAGGATTTTAATAATGGTACTGCGGGCCAGGTTGGTATATTCCTGAATATAGTCATAAATATTAATATCGCGCTGTTGGTGAACAATCAGCTCATTAATTTCGTAGAGGAATTCGCGGACCACAGAATAGGCGCTACGGGCGACCAGAACATCATCGCGTTTGCTCAGCAGGCAGATGTACCAGGAGAGCACTTTGGTCAATTCAGGCCAAAGGTTTTTCTCGGTCATAAGCTGCGCGAAGGCCTCTTTTTTGATGCTGCGTACCACGGTGTTTGCGCGGACCAGGCCGTACATATGGGCTGACTGATAGAAAATAGCGGACAGGCCAAACACGCACTGTCCGGTGACGGTAAACATGCAGAGTTCGTCTGATTCACGACGGAATTCGACTTCGCCGCTGACGATAATATGAATATACTGAGAGTCAGCCGTGGAAATTTTCTGCCATTTCTTTAAGGTTTTCTCTTCAAAACCTTCCGTGGCAGAAATAATGGCTTCCATTTCAGGTTGTGGACGTAATTTTTTACCG
This sequence comes from Enterobacter sp. 725m/11, assembly GCF_011683705.1. NCBI lineage: Bacteria > Pseudomonadati > Pseudomonadota > Gammaproteobacteria > Enterobacterales > Enterobacteriaceae > Enterobacter > Enterobacter sp. 725m/11. The sequence continues at coordinate 16,401 of NZ_JAAQOK010000026.1, forward strand.
TAAATGCTTAACATTGTTATACCCATTTAAGATTAGATTTATTAGACATAGCATGGCCGCGGTATTAAAACCGAAAACCAACAATCTTTTCCTGATGAAAGGCTCAAGGAGAAAATAAGAACGCCTGCCGCCAGCAATATTTTTTTGATTTACTTAGCAAGCTATGTGTCTATCTTAAATCCGGATAATTTTAAGTCAATTTACTAAAAATGAATTGAGTTTGTACTTAAGATTAATCTCAAGCACAAATAAGGGGAAAACGCGCATTCGGGCGCAAACCGAAGGTTTACCCCTGCCCGTATTTCTCTAAAAGGGCTTCTGCAATGGCCATCGTTTCCACATCCGCGACGCCGTTCCATACCTGCGGGCGATAGTGCATCTGGAAGGCGGTGATAACGCGTTGCTGCTGCTGATCCGTGGCGTTGTCCGGCACCTCATAGCCATAGCGCATCAGCAGATCGAGCAGGGCTGCACGATCTACCTCCTGATAGCGCGGACGACCATTGATATAGAAGTTCACGCGCCCGGCATCGGGCCAGGCCCCAATCCCCTGCTTCGCCAGCGCCTGCCAGGGAAACAGCGGGCCGGGATCGTCCTTACGCTGGGGCGCGATATCAGCATGCGCCACCACGTTCTGCGGTTTAATGTCGTACCGGGCGATAATGTCTTTCGCCAGCGGGATGAGCGCCGCGATTTGCGCGGGCTCAAACGGGGCGAAAACTTTCACACCGTCGCGCTTCTGCCAGCCGCGGTTCTCCAGCTCAATGCCGACAGACGTGTCGTTGATGCGGTTGGTGCCGCGCCAGAAGCTGATGCCCGCATGCCAGGCCAGCTCGCTCTCCGGTACCAGCTGCCAGATGCGCGGCTTCCCGTCCGGCGTCGGCGGCTTCGCAGGGATGAGATAATGCGAGCTGACGTTTTTGTCGGTTAAGGTCGCAAGCGAGGTGTCGAAGTCGTCGGCGGTGTAGTGGATCACCAGCACCTTTATCCGCGGGTAGGCCGCCTGCGCCTGATGGCGGGTATCCAGCTCGTAGGCACCTTTATCAACAATGCCTTTTTCCTGGGCGCATCCTGCCAGCAACATCGCCAGCAGGAGCGTTGAAAGCGAGCGCTTCATCGACGGGTTTTCACCGCCGTGCCGCTTACGCTCACCATCAGCATGCTCGAATCTTTGCCGACGGTTTCATAATCAATATCGATTCCTACAACGGCATCTGCGCCCAGCGCTTTGGCCTGCTCGCCCAGCTCCTTAAACGCAATTTCGCGCGCTTTACGCAGTTCTTTTTCGTACGCGCCGGAGCGTCCACCGACGATGTCACGAATCCCGGCAAAGAAATCCCGGAAAATGTTCGCGCCCAGAATCGCTTCGCCGGTGACCACGCCGCAATACTCGGTAATGGTCTGTCCTTCCAGGGTTGGCGTTGTTGAAAACTGCATACTTTCTCTCCTTCTTTAGCGTTCAATGCGTTAGCAACAGCATTATCGGTTCGTTACGCTATGATTGAAAGGATAGTTAATAAATAAGGAAATCAACATGCGCTACTCTGCTTTAACACTTTTAGTGCCCTGCGCGCTGGTGCTCAGCGCCTGTACTACCACGGTCACGCCAGCCTTTAAGGATATCGGTACCCGCAGCGGCCCCTGCATAGACGGCGGCCCGGATACCGTGGCGCAACAGTTCTATGATTACCGCATTCAGCATCGCGGAAATGATCTTACCGCCCTGCGCCCGTACCTGAGCGATAATCTTGCAAAACTGCTCAACGATGCCACTCGCGATCCGCAGCATAATGCCCTGCTGAAATCCGATCCGTTCTCCAGCCGCACCACGCTGCCGGACAGCGCCGAGGTGGCCAGCGCGTCAACCATCCCGAACACCGATGCGCGGAACATTCCGCTGCGCGTGAAGCTGACCCAGGGAACCCAAACCTGGCAGGACGAAGTGCTGATGATCCGTGAAGGCCAGTGCTGGGCGGTGGACGATGTGCGCTATATCGGCGGCAGCGTTCATGCCCCGGCCGGCACGCTGCGCCAGTCGATTGAGAACCGCTAGATCATTAGTGATAAAAATGTTACCCCCGTAAAATGTCCGGCATTTCACGCGGAATGCCGACATTTATACTCGCCGACCTTGCCGTTCGCTATTTTGTGCTATGTTTAAGAGGAAATGCGGGTTATATTTAACTTTTAACGCAGAAATATTGCATAACTATTCTGTCAACGGTACTATCTGCGGCCTCAATTGCTATAGATTGCCTGGATGAGTAAAGACTGCCCCGATGAGTATTAAACTAAACGGCATTAACTGCTTCTACGGCGCACACCAGGCGCTGTTTGACATCACGCTGAACTGCCCGGAAGGCGAAACGCTGGTTTTACTTGGCCCAAGCGGTGCAGGCAAAAGCTCCCTTCTGCGCGTCCTTAATCTGCTTGAAATGCCCCGTTCCGGTACGCTGGCTATCGCCGGTAACCATTTTGATTTCGCGAAAACCCCGTCAGATAAAGCTATACGCGAACTGCGTCAAAACGTCGGCATGGTCTTCCAGCAATACAATCTCTGGCCGCACCTGACCGTGCTGCAAAACCTGATTGAAGCCCCGTGCCGCGTGCTGGGGTTAAGCAAAGATCAGGCCATCGCGCGTGCTGAAAAGCTGCTGGAGCGTCTGCGCCTTAAGCCCTACAGCGAGCGCTATCCGCTGCACCTCTCTGGGGGTCAGCAGCAGCGTGTGGCGATTGCCCGCGCGCTGATGATGGAGCCCGCGGTACTGCTGTTTGATGAGCCGACCGCGGCGCTGGACCCGGAAATCACCGCCCAGATCGTCAGCATCATTCGCGAACTGGCGGAAACCAATATTACGCAGGTCATTGTTACCCACGAAGTGGAAGTGGCGCGTAAAACCGCCAGCCGTGTGGTCTACATGGAAAACGGGTATATCGTTGAGCAAGGTGACGCGAGCTGCTTCGCGAACCCGCAAACCGATGCCTTCAAAAACTATTTATCTCATTGATTGTGTCAGGGGAAATATAATGAAAAAAGTATTACTTGCCGTGCTGCTTGCTGGCGTTACCCTTTCCGCTACCGCAGCTCAGACCATTCGTTTCGCCACGGAAGCCTCCTACCCTCCGTTTGAGTCCATTGATGCGAACAATAAAATTGTTGGCTTCGACGTAGACCTGGCAAACGCCCTGTGTAAAGAGATCGACGCAACCTGCACCTTCAGCAATCAGGCGTTCGACAGCCTGATCCCAAGCCTGAAGTTCCGCCGTGTTGACGCCGTCATGGCCGGTATGGACATCACTCCTGAGCGCGAAAAGCAGGTGCTGTTCACCACCCCTTACTACGACAACTCCGCCCTGTTTATTGGTCAGAAAGGTAAATTCACCTCTGTCGATCAGCTGAAAGGCAAGAAAGTCGGCGTGCAGAACGGCACCACGCACCAGAAGTTCATCATGGATAAACATCCGGAAATCACCACCGTTCCGTACGACAGCTACCAGAACGCGAAGCTGGATCTGCAGAATGGCCGTATCGACGGCGTATTTGGTGATACCGCTGTCGTGACCGAGTGGCTGAAAGCCAACGACAAACTGGCGCCAGTGGGCGACAAAGTGACCGATAAAGATTACTTCGGTACCGGTCTGGGGATTGCCGTTCGTCAGGGCAACACCGAGCTGCAGCAGAAATTCAACGCTGCGCTGGAAAAAGTGAAGAAAGACGGCACCTACGAAACCATCTACAAAAAATGGTTCCAGAAGTAATTCCTGATGAATGAAATTTTTCCTTTAGCAAGCGCCGCCGGGATGACCGTCGGCCTTGCCGTTTGCGCACTGATTATCGGCCTGGTGCTGGCGATGTTCTTTGCGGTGTGGGAATCAGCAAAATGGTTCCCCGTCGCCTGGGCGGGCTCCGCGCTGGTCACCGTACTGCGTGGGCTACCGGAAATTCTGGTGGTCCTGTTCATCTATTTCGGCTCCTCACAGCTGCTGCTCACGCTGTCGGACGGCTTCACGATCAATCTCGGCTTTGCGCAGATACCGGTGCAGATGCAGATTGACAACTTTGACGTCAGCCCGTTCCTCTGCGGCGTGATTGCCCTCTCCCTGCTCTACTCCGCGTACGCGTCGCAAACCCTGCGCGGTGCGCTGAAGGCCGTGCCGCAGGGACAGTGGGAGTCGGGTCAGGCGTTAGGGTTGTCGAAATCCGCCATCTTCTTCCGTCTGGTGATGCCGCAGATGTGGCGTCATGCCCTGCCGGGCCTCGGCAACCAGTGGCTGGTGCTGCTGAAAGATACCGCGCTGGTGAGCCTGATCAGCGTGAACGATCTGATGCTGCAAACCAAAAGCATCGCCACCCGTACCCAGGAACCGTTTACCTGGTACATTGTGGCGGCGGCAATCTACCTGGTGATCACGTTGCTCAGTCAGTACATCCTCAAGCGTATTGACCTGCGAGCGACGCGCTTTGAACGGAGACCAGGCTGATGCTTGAATACTTTCCCGAGCTGATGAAAGGGCTGCACACCAGCCTGACGCTGACCGTGGCGTCCATTATCGTGGCGCTGATCCTGGCCCTTATTTTCACCATCATCCTGACGCTGAAAACGCCGGTGCTGGTGTGGATTGTGCGCGGGTACATCACCCTGTTTACCGGTACGCCGCTGCTGGTACAGATCTTCCTGATTTACTACGGCCCGGGCCAGTTCCCGTCGCTGCAGGCGTATCCGGTTATCTGGCATCTGCTCTCTGAGCCGTGGCTGTGTGCCCTGATTGCCCTTTCGCTGAACAGCGCGGCCTATACCACCCAGCTGTTCTTTGGTGCGATCCGCGCCATTCCGGAAGGCCAGTGGCAGTCCTGCGGGGCGCTGGGCATGAGCAAGAAGGACACGCTGGCAATCCTGCTGCCGTACGCCTTTAAGCGCGCGCTCTCCTCCTACTCTAACGAAGTGGTGCTGGTGTTCAAGAGTACCTCTCTGGCCTATACCATCACCCTGATGGAAGTCATGGGCCACGGACAGCTGCTGTACGGGCGCACCTATGACGTGATGGTGTTCGGTGCGGCGGGCGTGGTCTATCTGGTGGTGAACGGTCTGCTGACGCTGATGATGCGCCTTATTGAGCGTAAAGCGCTGGCGTTTGAGCGCAGGAATTAACCGCGCAAGTGCATAAAACGGTATTCATGGAGCGGGTAACCTGATGGGTTATCCGCTTTTTTTCGCGCTCAACACAATACTTAATCATTTTTATTGCATACAAATTCATTAACTGGCATTGTACATCCAGGCCGCAGACACGGCGCATCAATAAGACAGACGGGAGCATTACAATGAAAAAGTTAGTTCTGGCCGCATTACTCGCCACCTTCGCCGCTGGCGCATCCGCTGCGGATAAAATCAATTTCGGCGTCTCCGCCACCTATCCGCCGTTTGAATCGCTGGATGCCAGCAACCAGATCGTCGGTTTCGATATCGATCTGGCGAAAGCGCTGTGCAAACAGATGCAGGCCGACTGCACCTTTACTAACCATGCTTTTGACAGCCTGATCCCGTCGCTGAAGTTCAAAAAATACGACGCGGTGATCTCCGGGATGGACATCACGCCTGAGCGCAGCAAGCAGGTCGCGTTCACCGACCCGTACTACGCCAACTCGGCGGTGGTGATTGCGAAGAAAGGCGCTTATACCTCTTTCGATCAGCTGAAAGGCAAACGCATCGGGATGGAAAACGGCACCACCCATCAGAAGTACCTGCAGGACAAACATCCGGAAGTGAAGACCGTGGCCTATGACAGCTACCAGAACGCGATTATCGACCTGAAAAATGGCCGTATCGACGGCGTCTTCGGCGATACCGCCGTGGTGAACGAATGGCTGAAAACCAACCCGCAGTTGGGCACCGCAACGGAAAAAGTGACCGATCCGCAGTACTTCGGCACGGGCCTCGGCATCGCGGTACGTCCGGATAACAAAGCCCTGCTGGAAAAACTGAACGGCGCGCTTAAGGCGATTAAAGCGGACGGAACGTACCAGAAAATTAGCGAGCAGTGGTTCCCGCAGTAATGTCTTTTGCCGGGTGGCGGCTTCGCCTTACCCGGCCTACGGGGGGAGTTGTAGGCCGGGTAAGCGCAACGCCACCCGGCACTCTCTCACAGCGGCACAAAGAACCTGAACCGCGCCCCGCTCACGGACTCCATCAGCCTGATCCCGCCGCCGTGCAGCTCCAGCATTCGCTTAACGATTAACAGCCCTAACCCGCCGCGGTTCTCCCGCGATGCCTGGGTATTCAGCGCCGAAGGCCGCTGGAACAGATCGTCGCGCAGCGAGGCATCCACGCCCGTTCCGGAGTCTGCCACTTCAACCTGAAGCCGTTCATTCTCCTGCCACACCGCCAGACGAATTTCCCCGCCAGTGGGCGTATGACGCATCGCATTATCGAGCAGGTTGGTCACCACGCGCTCGATCATCGACACATCAGCGTTTATCAGGGGCAGCGGCCCCGGCACGTCAATATGCAGATTCACCTCGCGCGTGCGGGCGGTAAGCTCAAACTTCTGCGCCACGTCGGAGATCAGCTCTCCCATCGCGAAACGCTCGCGCTGCGGCTTAATGCCGCCGTGCTCAAGGCGCGCCAGCTCGAAAAGCTGCTGGGAAAGATGTCGTACCTTTTGTCCCTGACGCAGCGCGGTGGCGAGATACTGCTGGTGCTCCTGCGGCGTCAGGGTGGCGGATTTGAGCGACAGGGTTTCAAGATAGCCCAGCAGCGAGGTCAGCGGCGTACGAAGATCGTGCGAAATGTTGGCGATAAACTCCCGGCGCTGGCGATCGCTGTCGGCCAGCTGGTCCCACTGGCGGGTAATTTTCCGCGCCAGCTCGATGAAACTGTTGCGCAGGAGCGCCACTTCGTCATTGGCCGCGGCATCCGGCGGCTGTGCTGCGAGCAGCCTGATTGCGCTAATGCTGTCCTGCTCCAGGCCGGTGACCTCTTCCGTCAGGCGCTTAACCGGACGCGTCACCCAGTACCAGACCAGCAGACCCGCCAGCAGGCCAAACAGCGCGACCCACAGCAATGACCAGAGCACCGTGCTCCAGAGCGCCTTATGCCAGGCCATTTCCGCCAGCGCGTTCGACTCCTCGCCCTGCAAAATGATGTACAGGTAGCCCTTAAGCTCGCCGTCCTGCCGCAGCGGCGTAGCGCTGAACACTTTTTTATTTTGACTGCGCGGATCGTCGCCCAGTACCGGTATGGCGGTACCGCTCAGGAAGGTCTGAACCGGTGCCAGGTCGATTTTTTGCCGCTGAATATGGCCCGGTGGTGCGGCATCGGCCAGGATTTCGCCGTCCGGCGAGATAACGTACAGTTCAACGCTCGGGTTGAAGGTCATCAGCCGGTCGAACAGCGGCTTCAGCGCGTTGCGGTCAACCCTGCCCTGCGTGTCCAGAATCGGTTCCCGCTGGACGATCTGCTGCGCCAGGCCGCCCGACAACCGCTGCACCATCGCGTTGCCGTACTGCATACTGCTGTAGAGTTGTACCGCGCAGGCGACGGTAGCGCAGAGCATCATCAGCAGGACAAACAGCAGCGTCAGACGCTGGCTCAGGCTAAAGCGGCGCATCATGGTTTGGCTCCGCAAATTTATAGCCCTTGCCCCAGACGGTGCGAATTATCTCCGGCTCGGCGGCGTCCTTCTCAATCTTGATGCGCAGGCGGTTGATATGGGTGTTGACGGTGTGCTCGTAGCCTTCGTGCTGATAGCCCCACACCTGCTCCAGCAGCGCCAGACGGGAAAACACCTCGCCGGGATGGCGGGCGAAGAAGTACAGCAGTTCGAATTCGCGCGGGGTGAGATCCACCACCTGGCCGTGAAGCAGCACGCTGCGCGCCAGGGGATCGATCGTCAGGCCGTGGGCCTGAATTTGCCCGTCAGCCTGCGCCTGCCCCATCGCCTGCTGGCGGCGGAACAGCGCTTTGATGCGGGCAATCAGTTCCTGCACTGAAAAGGGTTTTGCCAGATAATCATCGGCGCCGGTTTCCAGCCCGGTGATGCGGTCGGTTTCGCTGCTGCGGGCGCTGATGATGATCACCGGCAGGTAGCGGGTCATCTGGCGGATGCGGCGGCAGATCTCCAGGCCGTCAACGTTGGGCAGCATCAGGTCGAGGATCACCGCATCCCACGGCTGTTTTTCAAGGCGCTGCAGGGCGTTGCCCCCGTCGGGCTCGTGGGTGATGGCGTAGCCTTCGTCTTCTAGGTTGAGCCGCAGAAGCGCCGCGATATCGTGGTCGTCTTCCACCAGCAGGATCTGCTTCATGGGTAAGCCTTTATTCATCTCTTATGACGTAAGCTTACCTGATTTTATGGGCGGGCAGAGTTCACATTTTGTTTAAGATTTCACGAGCAACGTCAGGACTTCATAATGCGCGGTATGCGGGAACATATCGAAAAGCTGCACGCGTGCAATGCGGTAGCCCGGCAGATTATCGATATCTTTCGCCATGGTCTGTGCGTTACAGCTTGAATAGACGATGTATTCCGGCGCCATCTGGCTCAGGTAGTCGCAGAGGGATTTGCCAATCCCACGACGCGGCGGATTAACCAGCACCAGCTCCGGCACGTTGCCCTGCCCGGTCGCGAACTGCGTGGAGTCCAGCGCCTGAAAGTGCAGATTGGTTAACCCCAGCTCAGCAGCGGACTGCTTTGCGCAGGCAATCGCTTCGGCGGAGATCTCAATGCCGGTGAGCTGCATCTCAGGCGTGGCGCAGTGCAGGCCAAAACCGCCCACGCCGCAGAACAGGTCCCACATATGATGGATGTTTAACGCGCGCACCCAGTCGCGGGCGGTGGCGTACAGGCTGCTTGCCACGGTCGGGTTGGTCTGGAAGAAGCTTTGCGGGCGGATCCACAGCGGCACGCCGTTGAAGCTCTCCGCCAGCGCGTGCTGGTCGGTGAAGAAAACCTCTTTCTCCCCTTCCATGATCGCCATATGCACCGGCTGAATGTTTGCGGTAATCACCTTTAACTGAGGAAGCTGTTCCTGCAGCCACGGCAGCGCCGCGCGCAGCTGCGCCAGCTTGGCTTCCGAGCGCAGCACGAAGCGCAACATCATGCCGCCGTAGATCTGGCTTTCCGTCAGGAGAAGGTACTTCAGCTCGCCGCGCCTGCGGGCAACGTTGTAAGGCGTTAACCCCGCGCGAGCGATAAACGGTTTCAGTGCGGCAAAGACCAGCTCAAACGAGGCGGGATAGAGCGGGCAGTCGGTTAAGTCTTCCGGCGTGCCGTCGCGGTGCAGCATCCCCAGCAGCGGTTTTTCAACGCTGCCGCTGACCACCATTTTGGCTTTGTTGCGAAAGCCCTGCTCCGGGCCGCTGACGGGTGCGCACCACTCGCCCACCGCGCGTGCTGCCAGCAGCTGTTGCAGGTCGGTCATTTTGGCGGTGAGTTGTTGAGAAACCGGCTGTTCTATCCACTGACAGGAGCGGCAGCGTCCGGCGTCATAGAGTGCGCACTGCATATGAAAACCTTAAGGAAAACGAGGGCTGCGATTATACACATTATTGCAGGCGGAAGAACCGCCGACTGGACGCCGGAACGAAAAGCAGGCAGAGCACCAGCATATCCGGCAGTTTTTGCATGACCAGCGCATGGAAAATCTCACGTCGCGACTCGCCCGGAATGCTGAACAGCTCAGGATAGCCATAGCCCAGCGAGGCGGCCCACAGATAGCTGGCGGCGGTCACCTGCGTGAGCAGATAGACCCAGCGCGCCCAGTTTCGCCCTTTGACCAGCGAAAACGCGCAGTAGATCTCGATAAACACCAGCACCAGGCTGCTTAAAAAGACCAGCGTCAGATTCCACGTCTGCACGCTGCGGTGAATGAATTCCCCGATGCCGCGCACGCCCAGCGTATTCAAAATCATCAGCACGTCCAGGCAGCGGATCATAATAATGGCGAGCGCCGCCACCTGAACCAGCGCAGGAACGTTAGGACGGGCGTGCGTAATACGTGATTTTTTTACTAATCCCAATGTTTTACTTCCCTGAAAAACAGTGCCGCGTCATGCGCGGCACATCACCGGAAATTTTAAATCCTTCAGCCGCGTCTTGCACGCTGGATATCGCGCACGCGCTGTTTTTCCGCGCGCGCCATCAAATACCAGGCGATAAATCCGACAATTCCGACCACGCCGAGGATGATAGAGGCCAGAGCGTTGATCTCCGGGTTCACCCCCATGCGCACGCTGGAGAAGACCAGCATCGGCAGCGTCGTCGCGCCCGGCCCTGAGACAAAGCTGGCGATAACCAGATCGTCGAGGGAGAGCGTGAACGCCAGCAGCCAGCCGGAGATCACCGCCGGCATAATCATCGGCAGGGTAATGATGAAAAAGACCTTTAGCGGCGTGGCGCCGAGATCCATCGCCGCCTCTTCAATGGAGCGGTCCAGCTCGCGCAGGCGCGAGGAGATCACCACCGCCACATACGCGGTACAGAAGGTGACGTGCGCCAGCCAGATGGTGAGCATGCCGCGATCCGCCGGCCAGCCGATGGCGTGCGCCAGGGCCACGAACAGCAGCAGCAGCGACAGGCCGGTAATGACGTCCGGCATCACCAGCGGGGCAGTGATCATAAAGGCGAAACCGTTTGAGCCGCGAAAACGCCCGAAGCGCACCATCACCAGCGCGGCGATGGTGCCCAGAACGCAGGCCATCGTGGCCGCCAGCGCGGCAATGGTCAGGCTCAGCCCCACCGCGCTCATCATTGCGTCGTCGTGGAACAGCTCGCTGTACCAGCGCGTCGACCAGCCCGCCCAGACCGTCACCAGTTTGGAACTGTTGAACGAGTAGATCACCAGCATCAGCATCGGCGCATACAGGAAGGTGAAGCCGATAACGAGGATCAGAATGCGCCACGGGGAGCGTACTACCGGTAAGTTGTTCATCCGCGATCTCCCATCTGTTTCTGCTGATGCTTATGGAACCACATGATCGGGACGATCAGCAGAAGGAGCATGATAATCGCCACCGCCGACGCCACCGGCCAGTCGCGGTTATTGAAGAACTCCTGCCACAGCACGCGGCCAATCATGATGCTGTCCGGCCCGCCGAGCAGTTCCGGGATCACAAACTCCCCGACCGCCGGAATAAACACCAGCATCGACCCGGCAATGATTCCGCCTTTGGTCAGCGGGACAATCACGCTGAAGAAGGTCTTCAGCGGACGCGCGCCGAGATCGAGCGAGGCTTCCACCAGCGAGTAGTCAATCCGCGTCAGGGCGGTGTAAATCGGCAGCACCATAAACGGCAGATAGGCATACACAATGCCGATATAGACCGCAAGGTTGGTGTGCAGGATGGTCAGCGGCTGATCGATAACCCCAAGCCACATCAGAAAATTATTCAGCACCCCGTTGTTTTTCAGGATCCCCATCCACGCGTAAACGCGTATCAGAAACGATGTCCACGACGGCAGGATCACCAGCAGCAGCAGGATGTTACGCGTTGACGGCTTGCTGTGCGCCACGGCCCACGCCAGCGGGTAGCCCATCACCAGACAGCAGAGCGTCGAGATCGCCGCCACCTGCAGAGACTGCAGATAGGCTTCGAAATAGAGCGGATCCTCGGTGAGCTGGAGGAAGTTGCCCAGATTCAGCGTCAGCGTCAGCTGCCCGTCGGCCCACTCCCACAGATCGGTATATGGCGGGATCGCCCGCGCCATCTCCGCCAGGCTGATCTTAAAGACGATCAGGAACGGCAGCAGGAACAGCAGGATCAGCCACACGTAAGGCATGGCGATTACCAGCTTGCGGCCGTGGTTCATCTTAAGGCGCGTCAGCCAGTGGGCAACGCCGCCCGGTTTTTTGACGCGGGCTGGAGGTTCAAGTGTGCTCATGATCGCTCCTTATACCGTCAGCACGACGCAGCTGTCCGCGTCCCAGCACAGGCGCACTTCGTCGCCCCAGGTCGGCTGCCCCTTGCGGTAGCGATGTTCGTTCTGTAGCTGCGCGCTGAGCATCTGTCCGCTTTTCAGACGCACGTGGTAAATGGAGAGATCGCCCAGATAGGCAATGTGCACCACTTCCCCGACGGCAAAGTTATAGCCATCGGCAGGCGGATCGTCACAGAGCATGATCTTCTCCGGGCGCAGCGCCACGTAGACCGGCACGTTATCCACCACCGAGCTGTCAGGATCGACCTTAAGCGGATGCTGCAGCCCCGGCGATTCGATGACCAGACCATCCTCCTGACGATCCTTCAGCAGCCCTTCAAAAACGTTGACCGAGCCGATGAACTCCGCGCTGTAGCGGGTGGTCGGATGCTCGTAAATCTCTTCCGGCTCGCCAATCTGCACGAACTTCCCGCGGTTCATGATCGCGATACGCCCGGCCATGGTCATGGCCTCTTCCTGGTCATGGGTGACCATCACGCAGGTCACCCCCACGCGCTCGAGGATATCGACCACTTCGAGCTGCATACGGTCGCGCAGCTTTTTGTCCAGGGCGCCCATCGGCTCGTCGAGCAGCAGCAGTTTCGGGCGTTTCGCCAGGCTTCTCGCCAGCGCCACGCGCTGACGCTGACCGCCGGAAAGCTGGTGCGGCTTACGCTTCGCGAACTCCTGCATATGCACCAGGCTCAGCATTTCGGCCACGCGCGCGGTGATTTCGGCTTTCGGCAGCTTGTCCTGCTTCAGGCCAAAGGCGATGTTTTGCTCCACCGTCATGTGCGGAAACAGCGCGTAGGACTGGAACATCATGTTAATCGGGCGCTGATACGGCGGCACGCTGGAGAGATCCACACCATCGAGCATAATTTGCCCGGCGGTAGGCTGTTCAAAACCGGCCAGCATACGCAGCAGGGTCGATTTACCGCAGCCCGATGCGCCCAGTAGCGCGAATATTTCGCCTTTATAGATAGTCAGGCTGACGTCGTCCACGGCATGCTGGCCATCGAAAGATTTGGTGAGGTTACGAATTTCAAGAAGCGGGGTCAGCGCTTTACGGACTTTCGCCTGCGGGCGGGGGATCGCGTCATTCACGGGGTGCTCTCCGGCATAGATCAATACTGGTGCAAACGCACCGTCTGGGTGCGCATCGCCGGGCGGCGCGAACGCTTGCCCGGCCTACGGGTTGTGTAGGCCCGGTAAGCGATAGCGCCACCGGGCAACATTACCAAACGCCGTTATTTACCGCTTTTCACCTTGGTCCACGCACGGGTACGCACGCGGTCAATTTTTGGATCCTGAACCTTCAGGGTGAACAGCTTGGCGAACACGTCCGCTGGCGGATAGATTGCCGGGTTACTGCGGATCGCTTCGCTCACCAGCGGCACGGAGGCCTTGTTACCGTTGGCGTAGTAAACGTGGTCGCTGATGTGGGCGATCACCTCAGGACGCATCAGGTAATTCAGGAACTGGTAGGCTTCCTCTTTGTTTTTCGCGTCAGCCGGCATGGCGAAGACGTCAAAGAAGGCCAGCGCCCCCTCTTTCGGAATGAAGTAGGACACATTCACGCCGTTTTTCGCCTCTTTCGCGCGGTTCGCCGCCTGCCACACGTCCCCTGCCCAGCCGATCGCCACGCAGATGTCGCCGTTCGCCAGGTCGTTGATGTACTGTGACGAATGGAAGTAGCGAATGTTTGGACGCAGCTTCAGCAGCAGATCGGTCGCCGGGCCGGTGTAATCATCGGCTTTATTGCTGTTCGGGTCTTTGCCCAGGTAGTTCAGCACGGTGGCGAAAATCTCTTCCGGCGCATCGAGGAAGGAGACGCCGCAGCTTTTCAGCTTCTCAAGGTTTTCCGGCTTCAGCACCACGTCCCAGCTGTCCAGCTTAACGTCCGGGCCCAGCGCGGCTTTGACTTTATCCACGTTGTAGCCGATACCGGTGGTCGCCCACAGGTAAGGCATGGCGTATTTGTTGTCAGGGTCGTGCTTCGCCACCAGCTTCAGCACTTCCGGATCGAGGTTTTTCCAGTTCGATAACTTGCTCTTGTCCAGCGGCTGGAAGACGCCCGCCGTCAGCTGACGCTCCAGGAAGCTTGCGGAAGGTACGACCAGGTCAAAACCGGTGCTGCCTGCCATCAGCTTTCCTTCCAGCACTTCGTTGGAATCGAAAACGTCATAGACCACTTTAATGCCGGTCTCTTTTTCAAAATTAGCGACCGTGTCCGGCGCAATATAGTCAGACCAGTTGTATACGTGCAGCGTTTTTTGTTCCGCAGCGAGCGTGCCGGCAGAGACGGCCATCAGAGCACCCGCAACCAGACCCGATAACCATTTTTTATTCAAGGCGATCATAGTGTTATTCCTTCTGAAAGCTCGTTAACAAACGAACTAAACTGTGCAATCTGGATATATGCAAAAATCATGCATAGTTTGTCGCTCTGCTCAAAATAAAAAGAAACCTCTTTACCCGGCAGGATCCGCTCGCTTTTTTAAGCATCGCAAGAATAACTGTAGCCCGTGTCTCCTGCTATAGCCCAGACGAAAAAACGCCTTTTATCAATTTTTTATGCAGGTTAAGTCTACGTGATAAGCCGAAATGGCCTTGAGGGAGGTGAAAAATTCTTTAAAGAAAGGTTAAAGGCAGCAGAAAAAATGGCCTTCTGCAGCCGCTATGGCAGCGACTGCGCAAAAGTCAGACAGGCTTAGTGAAGAAAATTGGGAGATGCATCATTATTCTCAGCATCGTCTTCCGCGCTATACAGCAGATGATGTGCATTGGCTTCCATCATAACCATGGAAATTTGCTCTTCGCTCAGGCGCATAAACCAGGCGAACTGCTTGAACGACAGCCCTGCCCCGGAGAATAAAGACTGGCAAACGACCAGTTTTGGCAGATTATCGTCCTGTATATCGAGAAATGCTTTCACCGTCAAAGAACTGGCGTTGATAGCCGAGAGATCGGAGGCCAGCGCCAGCAGCGCAGAAGGCTTCACTTCGGCCAGCGCGGAAAAAAGGATCACGTCGTTAATCAGATCGATTTTGGCATCGAAAATGCCGTCGAAATTCTGCATATGAGGCAGATGCAGCGCCTGGCAGGAATCACATTCGAAGAAGGTGATCCCGGCATCATCAAGCCATTGACGTAACGTATCCAGTGTAGGTACGACCTGTAAATCCATCGCTGTGCAGCCTCTTTAGTAAAAACTTCGCATAGGGTACTCAAAAAGCGCCCGGTAATCCATTTAACCGCCCGTTTTCAGACAGTAACCCGGCGTGGCATGACGCTCGATCCATGAGATCATTTTACCTGCAATATCGACCCCTGTGGTTTTTTCCACACCTTCCAGCCCCGGGGAGGCGTTCACCTCCATCACCAGCGGCCCGCGCGTCGCCCGAAGAAGGTCCACGCCCGCTACGTCCAGCCCCAGGGTTTGCGCCGCTTTCACGGCTATTTCCCGTTCGCGTTCGCTAATATCGGCTACCCGCGCGACGCCGCCGCGGTGAAGGTTAGAGCGGAAGTCGCCCTCTTTGGCCTGGCGCTCGATGGCCGCCACGACCTCGTTCCCCACCACGAAACAGCGAATGTCGCGCCCTTTCGCCTCTTCAATGTACTCCTGCACCAGAATGTGCGCATTCAGCCCGCGAAAGGCGTCGATCACGCTCTCCGCCGCCTGACGTGTTTCCGCTAACACCACGCCAATGCCCTGCGTGCCTTCCACCAGCTTGATCACTAGAGGCGCGCCGCCCACCATATCGATCAGATCGCTGGTGTCGTCCGGTGAATGAGCAATGCCCGTGACGGGAAGATCGATCCCCTGTCGGGCGAGGAGCTGCAGGGAGCGCAGCTTGTCGCGGGCGCGGGAAATGGCGACGGATTCGTTGAGCGGATAGCTGCCCAGCATCTCGAACTGGCGCAGCGCGGCGGTGCCGTAGTAGGTAATCTGGGAGCCGATGCGGGGGATCACCGCATCGAAGTGCGGCAGCTTGCGGCCTTTGTAGTGAATCGACGAGGCGGCGGGATCGATGTTCATATAGCAGGACATCGGGTCGAGGATCTCAACCTGATGCCCGCGTTTCGCCGCCGCTTCTCGCAGGCGCTTACATGAATAGAGCGTTCCGTCCCGGGACAATATGGCAATTTTCACCCTGCACCTCTCTGAAGACATGGAAAAAGCCTGCATATCATATACGCAGGCAGGCGCAGGAGGAATGGACTATCGCGTTGCCCAGCCCTGCTTGTGCAGATACTCAAGAATAAACGGGCGGTTTTCTTTGATGATGGTGCGGCGAATATGGTCCGTCCAGGTGTCGCGACGGTTATTGCTGCCGCGCGTCATGTAGTAGTTCGCCAGCTCTTCGTCGTATTGATTCAGGACATCCTGATCGACCGGCTGGTAATGGTTTTCATGCACCAGCATCGCGGCAGGAATGCGCGGCTTGAGATCCGGGTTGTCCGCCGGCCAGCCGAGGCACAGGCCAAACAGCGGCAGCACGTGTTTTGGCAGCTTCAGCAGGTCGGTCACGCTTTGAATGTTGTTACGCAGCCCGCCGATATAGACACCGCCTAACCCCAGCGATTCTGCGGCCGTAAAGGCGTTTTGCGCCATCAGCGCGGTATCCACCACGCCCAGCAGCAGCTGTTCGGCCAGCCCAAGTTCCGCCTCAGGGCAGATCTGCAGGTGGCGGTTAAAGTCGGCGCAGAACACCCAGAACTCGGCTGCCTGAGCCACATGCTTCTGCCCGCCGGTGAGCGTCACCAGCTGTTCACGCATGGCCTTATCAGTAATACGGATAATCGAGCTGCACTGCAAAAAGCTGGAGCTGGAGGTGGCTCTTGCGCTGTCGATAATCGCATTACGCTGTGCCTCGGTAATCGGCTCATCGGTAAAGTGGCGAATGGAGCGGTGGGACTGGAGCAGGTCTATGGTTGGCGTCATCTTGTCTCTCTTTAGTCTTGCTTAATACGTATGGCAGCCAGTATAGGCAATGATATGCGCGGTGTAATTGGCGAAACATAGCTCATAGGTATTATAACGACAGGCGAAACCTTCTTTAATGACGGCGGGTTATGGGGCACTATACGTGTCATTCGCCGTCAGGCTTGTTTTTTGAGGAGAGAGAAATGTTTGCAGTAATTTTTGGTCGTCCAGGGTGCCCTTACTGTGTGCGCGCGAAAGAGCTGGCTGAGAAACTGACCGAAGAGCGCGATGACTTCAACTTCCGCTATGTGGACATCCACGCGGAAGGCATCACCAAAGCCGACCTGGAAAAAACCGTCGGTAAGCCGGTTGAAACCGTGCCGCAGATCTTCCTCGATCAGAAACACATCGGCGGTTGCACCGACTTTGAGGCCTACGCTAAAGAGCATCTGGGCCTGTTTGCCGAGCAGTAATGAAGAGACGCCCTCACCCTGAGGGCGTTTTTATTTGCGGTGCCGCCGGTGCTGAACCAGGCTGCGCACAAACAAGTAGCACAGCGCGCCAAGCGCGCACCAGAATACGCCGCTCAGCAACCACGCCAGCTCCTGCCAGAAACTCCGCGTTGAAATATACATCAGGCGCATCATCAGCAGACACAGCGGTGCAGCGAGCATGGCGCCCAGCAGCGGCTTCACCACCTCCCCTTGACGGGAGAGAAAACTGGCGGCAGCCCCCGGCAACGTGAAGAAAAGCAACCCCAGCTCAGGATGCCCGGACGCCCTGAACGCGCCCTTTACATTAAATGCGAGCGACATGCACACGACAGTGAACAGCAAAAAACAGCTGATCACCCCCGCCCAGTTTCGTTTCATATTCAAACTATCCTCCTGACTTATCTCTATCAAATACACATTCGTCGGGTAGACGCCCAGTCAGATAAAGCAGTGCGGCAATCCATGCCAAAGTACGCACAGGGTGATGCGATAATCAGTAGCTGTCAGTAGCTAATGCGATTAAACTACACGCCAGCTAATGTTTTAGGGAATAAAGCAGGAAACAGGGAGCGTTAGCGCTTTTCCCTGATCCAGAAAACAGTAGCCCAAAAAGTCCTTTCATTCAACAACTTACTGGTAAACAAGAAGTTAGCCTCCGTGAATATAAACGTCGCAGACTTGTTAAATGGGAATTACATCCTGTTATTATTTGTGGTACTGGCGCTGGGTCTTTGCCTGGGTAAATTGCGTCTGGGTTCGGTTCAACTCGGTAATTCCATTGGCGTTTTAGTCGTCTCCTTATTATTAGGCCAGCAGCACTTCAGCATTAACACGGACGCGCTGAACTTAGGTTTTATGCTGTTTATTTTTTGCGTTGGCGTAGAAGCGGGACCTAACTTTTTTTCAATTTTCTTCCGCGACGGCAAAAATTATCTGATGCTGGCGCTGGTGATGGTCGGCAGCGCGCTGCTGATCGCGTTAGGACTGGGCAAACTGTTTGGCTGGGATATCGGGCTTACGGCCGGTATGCTGGCCGGCTCTATGACGTCAACCCCCGTGCTCGTGGGCGCCGGTGATACCCTGCGCCATTCCGGCATGGCGGGCGCGCAGCTCTCTACCGCCCTCGACCATCTGAGCCTGGGCTATGCCCTGACCTATCTGATTGGTCTGGTGAGCCTGATCGTTGGCGCGCGCTACCTGCCAAAACTGCAGCACCAGGATCTGCAGACCAGCGCCCAGCAAATCGCCCGCGAGCGCGGCCTGGATACCGATTCCAAACGTAAAGTCTATCTCCCGGTTATCCGCGCCTACCGCGTCGGGCCGGAGCTGGTGGCATGGGCAGACGGCAAAAATCTTCGCGAACTGGGGATTTACCGCCAGACGGGCTGCTACATCGAACGTATCCGCCGCAACGGCATTCTGGCGAATCCGGACGGCGACGCGGTGCTGCAGATGGGCGACGACATCGCGCTGGTGGGTTACCCGGACGCCCACGCCCGTCTCGACCCGAGCTTCCGTAACGGCAAAGAGGTGTTCGACCGCGACCTGCTCGACATGCGCATCGTCACCGAAGAGATCGTGGTGAAAAACCATAACGCCGTGGGCCGCCGCCTGGCGCAGCTGAAGCTGACCGACCACGGCTGCTTCCTCAACCGGGTCATCCGCAGCCAGATTGAGATGCCTATCGACG
Organism: Enterobacter sp. 725m/11; assembly: GCF_011683705.1. Taxonomy (NCBI): domain Bacteria; kingdom Pseudomonadati; phylum Pseudomonadota; class Gammaproteobacteria; order Enterobacterales; family Enterobacteriaceae; genus Enterobacter; species Enterobacter sp. 725m/11. Next base: position 35,428 of record NZ_JAAQOK010000026.1, read on the forward strand.
ACAACGTTGTGCTCAACAAAGGCGACGTGCTACAGGTCAGCGGCGACGCGCGACGCGTAAAAACCGTTGCCGACCGCATCGGCTTTATCTCCATTCACAGCCAGGTCACCGACCTGCTGGCCTTCTGCGCCTTCTTCATTGTTGGCCTGATGATCGGGATGATCACCTTCCAGTTCAGCAACTTTAGCTTCGGCATCGGTAACGCCGCCGGTCTGCTGTTCGCCGGGATCATGCTGGGCTTCCTGCGAGCGAACCACCCGACCTTCGGCTACATTCCGCAGGGCGCGCTGAACATGGTGAAAGAGTTCGGTCTGATGGTGTTTATGGCGGGCGTGGGCTTAAGCGCGGGAAGCGGAATTGGTCACAGCCTCGGCGCCGTCGGCTGGCAGATGCTGGTTTCCGGACTTATCGTCAGCCTGGTACCGGTAGTGATCTGCTTCCTGTTCGGCGCCTACGTGCTGCGTATGAACCGCGCCCTGCTGTTCGGGGCAATGATGGGGGCGCGTACCTGTGCCCCGGCGATGGAAATCATCAGCGATACCGCGCGCAGCAACATCCCGGCGCTGGGGTATGCAGGCACCTATGCTATCGCGAACGTACTGCTGACGCTGGCGGGTACGCTGATTATCATCATCTGGCCGGGACTCGGATAACTCCTAAGTTTGCGCGTAATGAAAAAATTTTTGTAACGCGCAGAACTTTTTTAGCAGGGGGCAGTCATAACTAGTGCCACTGCTTTTCTTTGATGTCCCCAATTTGTGGAGCCCATCAACCCCGCCGTTTTGGTTCAAGGTTGATGGGTTTTTTGTTGCCTGAAATTCCCCGTCCTGTAATCTGACCTTCTCTCTTCCCACCAAAACATATATGATTAAACGAATATGATTTAATCTACCCTCAGGAACACCCATGCTCCACCCACTCCACCTCTTCAAAATCCTCTCCGACGAAACGCGACTCGCCATCGTCATGCTGCTCCGTGAAGCGGGCGAGCTGTGTGTCTGCGATCTCTGCTCCGCCACCAGCGAACCGCAGCCGAAAGTCTCCCGCCATATGGCCTTGCTGCGCGAGTCCGGGCTGGTTATCGATCGTCGCGAGGGCAAATGGGTCCATTACCGTCTCTCTCCCAACATGCCGGCATGGGCGGCAGCCGTTATCGACACCAGCTGGAACTGCCTGCGGGAAGAGACGCGCATGAAGCTTAAAAACCGACTTCCAGGCTCGTGCTGATAACAATACATTCACAAAAACAGATATAACGGAGTAAAAGATGTTTCTGGCAGGGGCAATTTTTCTGTTTACGCTGGTACTGGTCATCTGGCAGCCCAAAGGGCTGAGTATCGGCTGGAGCGCGACCATTGGCGCCGTGCTGGCGCTGGCCAGCGGGGTAATTCACATTAACGATATACCTGTGGTCTGGAATATCGTCTGGAACGCCACGGCGACGTTTATCGCCGTCATCATTATCAGCTTGCTGCTGGATGAGTCCGGCTTTTTCGAGTGGGCGGCGCTGCACGTTGCCCGCTGGGGAAACGGTCGCGGGCGATTGCTGTTTACTTATATCGTGCTGCTGGGTGCGGCCGTGGCGGCGCTGTTTGCCAATGACGGCGCGGCGCTGATCCTGACGCCTATCGTCATCGCCATGCTGCTGGCGCTGGGGTTCAGCAAGCAGGCCACGCTGGCGTTTGTGATGGCGGCAGGTTTTATCGCCGATACCGCCAGCCTGCCGCTGATTGTCTCCAACCTGGTCAACATCGTGTCGGCAGACTTCTTTAAGCTGGGGTTCAGCGAATACGCCTCGGTGATGATCCCCGTTGATATCGCCGCGATTGTCGCAACGCTGGTAATGCTGCATCTTTTCTTCCGCAAGGAGATTCCCCCGGAATATGACCTGGCGAAACTTCAGGAGCCCGCGCGGGCCATTCACGATCTCCCGACGTTCAGAACGGGCTGGATCGTGCTGCTGCTTCTGCTCGTTGGCTTCTTTGTGCTTGAACCTCTCGGCATTCCGGTCAGCGCCATCGCCACCGTCGGCGCGCTGATTTTATTCGCTGTCGCAAAACGGGGACATGCAATAAACACCGGAAAAGTGCTGCGCGGCGCTCCGTGGCAAATTGTTATTTTCTCGCTCGGGATGTATCTGGTGGTGTATGGCCTGCGCAATGCCGGGCTGACGGATTATCTTACTGGCGTGCTGAATAGCCTGGCCGGACACGGACTGTGGGCCACCACGCTGGGAACAGGGTTCATCACCGCGTTCCTGTCATCCATAATGAACAATATGCCCACGGTGCTGATTGGCGCGCTCTCCATTGAGGGCAGCATGGCGACGGGATTGCTCAAGGACGCGATGATTTACGCCAACGTGATTGGCTGCGATCTGGGGCCGAAAATCACGCCTATCGGTAGCCTCGCCACCCTGCTCTGGCTCCACGTGCTGGCGCAGAAAAACATGACGATTACCTGGGGCTACTATCTCCGGACGGGCATCATCATGACGCTGCCGGTCCTGTTTGTGACGCTCGCCGCGCTGGCGCTACGTCTCTCCTTCACACTGTAATGAGCCACTGATATGAGCCACATCACCATCTACCACAACCCAGCCTGCGGCACCTCGCGCAATACGCTGGAGATGATCCGCAACAGCGGCACGGAGCCGGAGATTATCCTCTATCTGGAAACCCCGCCGTCGCGCGAGAAGCTGACCACCCTGATTGCCGACATGGGCATTTCGGTGCGGGATCTGCTGCGCAAAAACGTGGAGCCCTATGAACAGCTCGGCCTGGCCGAAGATATCTTCACCGACGACCAGCTTATCCACTTTATGCTGCAATACCCGATTCTGATTAACCGTCCGATTGTTGTAACGCCGCTGGGCACCCGCCTGTGCCGCCCGTCTGAAGTTGTCCTCGACATTCTGCCGGACGCGCAGAAAGGCGCGTTTAGTAAAGAGGATGGCGAAGCCGTCGTGGACGCCAGCGGGAAAAAATCGAACCCAGGTAAAACAGGCAGGGCGAGTAATGCCTAAGGGTTCCCCTCGCCTGCAATTCTCCCCACCATCGCCCGAATTTCCTCCCGGCTTAATGGCTCTCGGTCAGTCACATAGTGCAGCGTCATCCCTTCGATAAACGCGTCCAGCGCGCGGGTGGTGACCGGGTCGAACCACTGCTCCAGCGTAGTCTGGCTCATTTTCATCCAGTCCTGCATCACCGTTTTGAGCGCCGCGCTGCGGTGCATAAAGGCGTAAAGCTGATACATCAGCGCCATGTTGTGCGGCGTGGTCACCTGCGAGCTGTGGATCAGAGTGGTGATGGATTCACACGCCATCTCCGGCCCGGTGACGCCCGCGAAGAAATCCCGGTACTGCTGCGACATCTGCCGGGTAAACCACGTGAAGGCCTCCTCCAGCAGCGGCTCCATGCCGTCGAAATAGTAGGTCATTGACCCCAGCGGCACGCCCGCGCAGGTGGCGATTTTGCGGTGCGTGACGGCGTGAATCCCGTGTTCGGCAATGGTGTCCAGCGTCGCCTGGAGAATTTTTTCACGTCGATGCGGATCGTTCGGTGGTCTGCTCATAAATCCCTCACCTGGTTTGTGTACAAATGTACACAAACTTGCTAGTGTTGTCGCTACTGTTGTACTTCTGGTGCTACCCCAATGACGCTGACCTCTTCCCGCAACGCCCTGCGACTACGCATGTGGGCATTGTTTATGTTCTTCTTTATTCCCGGTCTGCTGATGGCCTCCTGGGCCACACGTACGCCCGCCATTCGCGATATTTTGTCCGTCTCCACCGCGGAGATGGGCATCGTGCTGTTCGGTCTGTCGATAGGCTCCATGAGCGGTATCCTCTGCTCCGCGTGGCTGGTGAAGCGCTTTGGCACGCGGGCGGTGATCCGCACCACCATGTGCTTCGCGGTAATTGGGATGATCGTGCTAAGCGTGGCGCTGTGGTTTGCTTCGCCGGTGCTGTTTGCCCTGGGGCTGACGGTATTTGGCGGCAGCTTCGGCTCGGCAGAGGTTGCGATAAACGTTGAAGGGGCGGCGGTCGAGCGCGAGATGAACAAAACCGTGCTGCCCATGATGCACGGCTTTTACAGCCTCGGCACGCTCGCCGGCGCGGGCGTGGGGATGGCGCTGACGGCCTTTGGCATGAGCGCGAATCTGCATATCCTGCTGGCGGCGCTGGTATGCATCATTCCGATCCTGACCGGCATTCGGGCAATCCCGAACGGTACCGGCAAGAATTCCGCTGAAGAACAGCATTCGACGGAAAAAGGGCTGCCCTTCTACCGCGATTTCCAGCTGATGCTCATCGGCGTGGTGGTGCTGGCGATGGCGTTCGCGGAAGGCTCCGCCAACGACTGGCTGCCGCTGCTGATGGTGGACGGCCACGGCTTTAGTCCGACCTCCGGCTCGCTGATTTACGCCGGGTTTACGCTGGGGATGACCGTCGGGCGCTTCACCGGCGGCTGGTTTATCGACCGCTACAGCCGCGTGGCGGTAGTGCGCGCCAGCGCCCTGCTCGGCGGCCTGGGTATCGCGATGATCGTCTTTGTGGACGTGGACTGGATTGCCGGGGTCTCGGTGATCCTCTGGGGTCTGGGCGCGTCGCTCGGCTTCCCGCTGACTATTTCGGCCGCCAGCGACACCGGCCCGGATGCCCCGACCCGCGTCAGCGTGGTGGCGACCACGGGCTACCTCGCCTTCCTGGTCGGGCCGCCGCTGCTCGGTTTCCTCGGTGAGCACTACGGGTTGCGCAGCGCCATGCTGGTGGTGTTAGGGTTGGTGATTATCGCGGCGCTGGTGGCGCGCGCGGTGGCAAAGCCGGAAACGGAACAAACGTCAATGGAGAAGGGATATGAGCGTTAAACTGATCGCCGTCGACATGGATGGCACATTCCTGAGTGATGCCAAGACCTATAACCGCCCGCGCTTTCTGGCGCAGTATGCGCGCATGAAGGAGCAAGGCATTCGCTTTGTGGTCGCCAGCGGCAACCAGTATTACCAGCTGATCTCGTTCTTCCCGGAGATCGCGCATGAAATTGCCTTTGTTGCCGAAAACGGCGGCTGGGTGGTCGATGCCGGGGAAGATGTGTTCAACGGCGAGCTGACAAAAGCGCATTTCAGCACCGTGGCCACCGTCTTAAACGACGTCCCCGGCATTGAGATTATCGCCTGCGGGAAAGGCAGCGCCTACACGCTTAAGGCCTATGACGATGCCTTCATTGATATCGCGTCAAAATATTATCACCGCCTCGAAAGGGTGCAGGATTTCAACAGCCTGAACGACATCTTCTTCAAGTTCGGGCTCAACGTTTCCGATGACGAAATTCCGCGCATTCAGGCGCTGCTGCATGAAAAGCTAAGTGACATTATGGTGCCCGTCACCACCGGTCACGGCAGCATTGACCTGATTATCCCCGGCGTGCATAAAGCCAACGGCCTGCGCATCCTGCAAACGCGCTGGGGCATCGAGGACAGCGAAGTGGTGGCCTTTGGTGACAGCGGCAACGACGTGGAGATGCTGCGTCAGTCCGGGTTCAGCTTTGCGATGGCAAATGCCAAACCGCATATTAAAGCGGAGGCGCGCTTTGAAGCACCGCATAATAACGAGGAAGGCGTTTTAAACGTGATTGAGAAGGTGTTGAACGGGGAGGCACCGTTTAATTGACCGCGTGCGGTCTGGCGGCCTCGCCCCTCACCCAGGCCCTCTCCCCAATGGGGAGAGGGAAAAAAGATTATGGTTGCAGGGCGTTTCCGACGCGTTTGTCCTTCAGGAACACCACTATCAGGGCTACCCACAGCACGCCGTTGGCGAGGTTAAACAGGCTGAACAACCCGTTGCCGCCCAGCGCGTAAGCGTGCTTGCTCACCTCGATACCGACGGTAAAAATCAGCATCTGCAGCATGCCCATCGCCGCAGAGACCGTACCTTTACTCATCTCGCTCGCAAACAGGGTCAGGCGCACCAGGCCAGCGTTCGCCACACCAATTCCGAAGGCATAAATGCTCAGCCCCGCCGTCATCCACAGGTAGGCGTGGGATGACGCGACGGTCGCTACCGCCGCCAGAATCAGCCCTGCCGCAATCGGCCAGCCGCCCATGATAATCAGTGAACGCACGGTGCGGCGAGACGTCAGACGGGCCAGCACCAGGTTACCGATAATCAACGCGCCAAAGATCGGCACCTGCAGCAGGCCGTACTCGTAGCTGCTGAGCTTTTCACCGCTGATGATAATAACCGGTGACTGCGCGATCCACGCCAGCAGAGGCAGGCTAACGAATCCGGTAGCCAGCGCCCCCGCCACAAAGCGGCCATTTTGCAACACTGCTTTGTAATCCCGGCCCAGCTCTTTCAGCGAGAGTTTTTCGCCCAGACGGGTAGCCGTTTCCGGCATCGCGCGGTGCAGGCCGAAGAACGCGATGGCGGCGAGAACAGCAAAGAGCACAAACATCCCTTCCCACGGCGCAACGTGCACCCACGCGGCCCCCACCAGCGGCCCGAGTAAGGGGGCGATCAGCGCCACGTTCGCCATCAGCGCGGTAATTTTGATACACACCGCCTCCTCAAACGACTCCTGGATGGCGGCATACCCCACGGCACCGATAAAGCACAGGCTCACCCCCTGCAGGAAACGCAACAGGGTAAATTGTTCAATGTTTTGCGCCAGCAGCGTGGCGAGGCAGGTAACGATAAACCACACCACGCCCGTCAGCATCACCGGACGGCGGCCAATACGATCCGACAGCGGGCCTAACAGCCACTGCAAAAACATGCCGCCAGCCAGATAGGCGGTCATGGAGGTCGGCACCCACTCGATTCCCGCGTTGTACTGCTCCACAACGGCCAGCATACCGGGCTGGATCATATCGTTGCCGATATAGGTAGAGAATTCGTAGAGCACCAGACACAGAGGGAAAAGCAACGCCTGACGACCCAGACGTGAACCAGAAGAAGAACGGTTTAACATGCAATCTCTTTATAATGACAAAATCGCGACGAGTTTAATGAAATGCCGTAATCCGAGATAGTGATTTATCGAGGAGAAACAGAAATAAAGCACATATCGTCTTCGTTTAAGGTTTCCTTAAGTTGACAGATTTATGATAGCGCGATTACTCGTCAATGATCCCTAATTATGGCACTCACTTCCAGCCGTTCAGAATTGTCTAACTTACAGACTAATAAGACAAAACAGCTTTACCGCTTACCGTCCCGCTTTTATGGTTATCAGCTTTTGGTGCTAGTAGCGCTTGCCGTGGTGTTTACGTGGCTATCGCGCGATGAAGCGCTCGACAGATGGATCACCGGTTTTTGGTATGACGCGGCGACACAGACTTTCCCGCTGCAGAAAGACCACCTGCTGGATCTGCTGAACCATCGTCTGGCGAAGTACATTGCGATTGCCTTAGGCGCCGTGGCGCTGCTTTACGGCGCTTACAAACGTAACGCAAGGTTTGTCACAGCCGCGCTGCTGATGGGGCTTGGCGCGCTGGTGGTCGGCGTGCTGAAAAGCATCAGCCACCACAGCTGCCCGTGGGATCTGGTGGAATATGGCGGTAAGGCCGTGTCTTACCCCCTGTTCAGTGCTGTTCCGGCAGACAGCGGCCCGGGCCGCTGCTTCCCGGGTGGCCATTCTTCCAGCGGTTTTATGGTGATGGGGCTGTTTTTTGCCTTCTGGCGCGAGCGTCCGCGTCTCGCCTGGAGCTTTGTGGTCCTTGGCGTGGTTCTGGGTCTGGCGATGGGCTTCGGCCAGGTGATGCGCGGGGCACATTTTTTCTCTCACAACCTGTGGGCCGGGTGGTGGGTCTGGTTTTCCCAGGTGGCGGTCTACGGGCTGGTTTCCACCCGGTTTGCAAAAGAGTGATTACGCTATGCTAGAGAATCTGAATTATCAGCTGTTTTATCTGATCAACGCCACCCCGGCCTCGCCAGAGTGGATGATTGATTTTGCCACCTTTCTGGCGAAAGACCTTATCAGCATCGTGCCTGCGCTGGCTGCCATTCTCTGGCTGTGGGGGCCGCGCAGCCAGGTTAAGGCACAGCGCCAGCTGGTGATCAAAGTCGCGATGGCGCTCGGGGTAAGCGTGCTGGTCAGCTATCTTCTCGGCCACGCATTCCCGCACGATCGTCCTTTTGTCGATCGCATTGGCTACACCTTCCTGCACCACGCGCCGGATGACTCTTTCCCGAGCGATCACGGTACGGTGATCTTCACCTTCGCGCTGGCTTTCCTGTTCTGGCATCGCCTGTGGTCGGGTGCGGTGCTGATGGTGGTCGCTGTGGCTATCGCCTGGTCGCGCGTCTATCTTGGCGTCCACTGGCCGCTGGATATGGTGGGCGGTTTCCTGGTGGGGCTGATTGGCTGCGTGAGCGCGGCTATCCTGTGGAATCTCTTCGGTGAGGCGCTCTACCGCGGGCTCTCTTCGCTCTATCGCGCCATTTTTGCCATCCCGATCCGCAAGGGCTGGATACGTGACTAACCCCAACCGGACAGGTTACACTGAGCCCCCGCCCTGCGGGGGCTCACTTTTTTATCCCGAGGAACTATGGAAACACGACGCGATGACCGCATTGCTCAGCTGCTGCAGGCGCTGAAGCGCAGCGATAAGCTGCATCTGAAGGAAGCCGCCAACCTCCTCGGCGTCTCAGAGATGACCATTCGTCGCGATCTGAACAGCGACAGCGCCCCCGTGGTACTGCTGGGCGGGTACATCGTCCTTGAGCCGCGCAGCGCCAGCCATTATCTGATCAGCGACCAGAAGACGCGTCTGGTTGAAGAGAAGCGTAAAGCCGCGCGCCTTGCGGCTACGCTGGTTCAGCCGCACCAGACGCTGTTTTTTGACTGCGGCACCACTACGCCGTGGATTATCGAAGCCATTGACAGCAGTATTCCCTTTACCGCGGTGTGCTACTCCCTGAACACCTTTCTGGCGCTTCAGGAGAAACCCGAGTGCCGGGTGATCCTCTGCGGCGGCGAGTTTCACGCCAGCAACGCCATCTTTAAACCGCTTAACCTGCAGGACACGCTTAGCAATTTATGCCCGGACATCGCGTTTTATTCTGCCGCAGGCGTGAACGTGCGCCAGGGTGCAACCTGCTTTAATCTGGAGGAGCTGCCGGTCAAGCACTGGGCGTTAAATGCCGCGCAGTATCATGTGCTGGTGGTCGATCACAGTAAGTTTGGCAAGGTGCGTTCGGCAAGAATGGGTGAGCTGGCGCAGTTTGACGCCATCGTCAGCGATTGCCGCCCCGATGACGAGATTGTGGCCCATGCAAAGGCACAGCAGGTGAAGTTGATGTATTGAGGTTATGCCGGGTAAGCGCAGCGCCACCCGGCATAAAACTTAACTAAACCAGCTGCCAAACCAGCTATGGAATTTCATCAACACGAAATCCCACATCCGGCTGAAGAAGCCGCCCTCTTCCACCGCTTCCATCACAATCAGCGGACGCTGTTCAATCGACTTACCGTTTAGCTGGAAATCAATCGTCCCGACCACCTGGCCTTTTTTCAGCGGCGCGGTGAGCTGCGGTTCGGTCAGGGTATAGCTTGCTTTCAGGTTTTTCAGCTGACCGCGTGGAATGGTCACGGAACCGGCCTCACCCGCCCCCAGATTCACCTCGCTCTTATCACCAAACCAGACGCGCTGGCTGACGAACGTGGCATCCGGTTTAATCGGCGTCACGGTTTCATAGAAGCGGAAGCCCCAGGTCAGCAGTTTTTCTGACTCGTTAAAGCGGATGCGGTCGGTTTTGGTGCCCAGCACCACCGAGATCAGGCGCATGTCGCCCTGCGTCGCGGAGGCCACCAGGTTGTAGCCCGCGCCGGCCGTAGTGCCGGTCTTCATTCCGTCCACGTTAACGTTGCTGCTCCACAGCAGGCGGTTGCGGTTCGGCTGGCGAATTTTGTTGAAGGTAAACTCTTTCTCTTTGTGGATGGCGTATTCATCCGGCACGTCGTGGATCAGCGCTTTTCCCAGCAGCGCCATGTCGCGCGCGGTACTGAACTGTCCCGGCGCATCCAGGCCGTGGACCGTTTTGAAGGTGGTGTTGGTTAAGCCGAGTTTTTGCGCATAGCCATTCATCAAACCAATGAAAGAATCCTGACTGCCGGCAACGTAGTCGGCCAGCGCGATACACGCATCATTTCCCGACTGAATGATTACCCCTTTGTTCAGATCGGAGACGGAGACCTGATCGCCAGGCTTCAGGAACATCACAGACGAGCCCCGCAGCGCCGGGTTGCCGGTCGCCCAGGCATCCTTCCCGATGGTGACCATATCGTCCAGCTTGATCTTGCCCGCTTTTAACGCCTGCCCGACCACATAGCTGGTCATGATTTTGGTCAGGCTGGCCGGATCGAGTTTCTCATCCGCATTGCCTTCCGCCAGCACTTTACCGCTGGAATAGTCCATCAGGATCCAGGCGCGCGCGTCCACAGGCGGCGCTTCGGGCGCAGCCTGTTCAGCCGCGTAGAGTGTTGGTGCAAACAGGAAAAGGAGCGCAGAGCCTGCCGCCAGGCTGCGCAGAGAAGTCATTTTTCGCGTCATAAATGCCACCCGAGTGTCCATTCAAAAATTACGTCACATCACCGTGTCGCAAGAAGCGATGAGTAATAGCGCACTAAAACGGTTAAAGAAACCCAACGAGGGTAAAGTTATTAAAGTTTATGCAATAACATTCCTTTACGCTTTGATTCAGGCGATTTTTTTGTCTTCTGTTGCGTAATTGTTAGGTTTATCTCACCATGGCAAAAAGCCGACCCAGATTCACACTCAACAGGAGTAAATATGATTACGCTGTGGGGCAGGAATAATTCGACCAACGTTAAGAAAGTGCTCTGGACGCTGGAGGAACTGGATTTACCGTTTAACCAAATCATGGCTAGCATGTCGTTCGGCGTGAACAAAGAGGCCGACTATCTGGCGATGAACCCGAACGGCCTGGTGCCGCTGCTGCGCGATGACGAAACAGACGCAACGCTTTGGGAGTCCAACACTATTGTGCGTTACCTCGCCGCCCAGTACGGTCTTGGCCGCCTGTGGGTTGAAAACCCGGCGCAGCGCGCTCAGGGTGAGAAGTGGATGGACTGGGCAAATCAGACGCTCTCTCCCGTTCACCGCGTGATCCTGATGGGGCTGGTGAGAACCCCTGAAGCCGAGCGCGACTACCCCGCCATTCATGCCGCGCAGGATGCCTGCGAAAACCTGTTTGCGATGATGGACGATGAGCTGGCGAAGCACGCCTGGTTCTCCGGCGATACGTTCGGCGTGGGGGACATTGCCGTAGCGCCGTTCGTCTGGAACCTGACCAACCTCGGTCTGAAATGGACGCCGCGCCCGAACCTTGACCGCTGGCTTAAGCAGCTTAGCGAGCGCCCGGCGTACCGTAACGTGGTGATGATCCCGGTCACCTGATTACGCACCGGACGGGCTGACTTTTAACAGCTGCCCGTCCGTTTCGTCAGTCAGGACATAGAGATAGCCATCCGGCCCCACTCGCACATCGCGAATACGCTGCTCCCGGTCGCCCAGGATCCGCCCGTCCTCCGTCACTTTATTGCCGTCCACGCTCAGCACGATAACGTCCTTTTCCTTCAGCGCCCCAATAAACAGCTTGTTTTTCCACTGCGGGAACACGTCGCTATTATAGAACGCCATGCCGCTGACCGCGGGCGACACTTTCCAGACAAACAGCGGCTTTTCGGCTCCCTCAACGTGCTCGCCTTTGGCTTCCGGGATTTTCAGCCCGCTGTAGTTAATGCCGTGCGTTGCCAGCGGCCAGCCATAATTTTTGCCCTTCTCCGGGATGTTGATTTCATCCCCGCCGCGCGGGCCGTGCTCGTTCAGCCACAGCGTGTCGCTCCACGGGTTCATCGCCATCCCCTGCGGGTTACGAATGCCGTAGGACCAAATTTCCGGCCGCGCGCCGGAGGTGTTCACAAAGGGGTTATCCGGCGGCACTTTACCGTCTTCGGTGAGGCGCACCACCTTACCCTGCAGCTTGTCCAGATCCTGCGCCGTCGGGCGCTGGTTGTTCTCGCCGAGTCCAATAAAGAGATACCCTTTGCCGTCGAACACCAGTCGCCCACCAAAATGGTTACCGGTAGAGAGTTTCGGCATCTGGCGGAACACCACCTGGAATCCCTCGATGCGGGAAAGATCGTCGCTCAGGCGGCCATAGCCCACCGCCGTTCCGGCCTTGCCGTCACGCCCGGCTTCGGCGTAGCTCAGCCAGACGCGGCGCGACTTTTCAAAATCAGGCGCCAGCACCACGTCCAGCAGTCCTCCCTGGCCGTTCGCCCACACCTTCGGCACGCCGACAATGGGATCGGAAAGTCCTTTCCCGGCCTGCCAGCGCTTGAGCTGCCCGCCCTTAAGAGTGACCAGTAAACCGTCATTGCCCGGCAGGAACGCCATCGACCAGGGGTGATCGAGTCGGTTTTGCAGCACCTCAACCTTTACCGCCTCTGGCGCAGCAAGAAGCGAAAACGGAATGAACAATGCAGGCAGGAAAATCAACGAGGATCGAGGCATAAAGCGCTCCTTTTTCGGCATATGGCATAAAGATTAGCCATTACCTCCGGGCGCGTTACCACTTTTACAAAAGCTTAATCAGAGGGGGGAGTTGCCTCCCCCCGAACTCAGTGCTGTGCAAGCGTCTCGTGCTTGTTAAGACACATGATGCAAAGAGAGAGCGTTGTCAGGCAGTTTTCAAGCTTCTCCGCGTTAACAGCGATAAAAGTCGGGCAGTCGTGGCGTCCGTTCATCAAACATACCCCTGCAATGGAGAGCACCTCAGCGGCGCGACGCAGCGCCATCAGCTCGCTTTCATCGTATTCCGCCTTCAGGGTCGGTGCTTTTTCACGCATGAAATTACACAGTTCAAACAGATTATCACGCAGATGTTCGCTTTCGCTGACTGACATATAGCCCTTTGCCTTCCTGAGCTGCAGATAGGCGGCCAAGTCGATTCGGGCGTTGATCAGCTTGTTAAGCAGATCGCGTTTCAGTCTGTCAACGGACATGCTATTTCCTCCTCTGTCAGCCATGTTGCACATTCAGAATAAGGTCATTTTTTGTACAGTTTAATGCCTGAGATCAATTATTCTTAACTGATTAACATTATTTACAATGTTACAACCTCGGCCTGGCGCATCCGCCTTGCAAAGAATGTATAAATCCCCCGCGATACGCTGTAAAATCCCGCCCTGATAACTCCATAATTGATGATTTTTTAACCTATGAGCAATGTTACGCACCAGCCGAAAATCGGCTTCGTCTCCCTGGGCTGCCCGAAAAACCTGGTGGATTCCGAACGCATCCTGACCGAACTGCGCACCGAAGGCTATGACGTGGTGCCAAGCTACGACAACGCCGATATGGTGATCGTTAACACCTGCGGGTTTATCGACAGCGCGGTCCAGGAGTCACTGGAAGCCATCGGTGAAGCGCTGACCGAAAACGGCAAAGTGATTGTTACCGGCTGCCTGGGCGCGAAAGTGGACCAAATCCGCGAAGTGCACCCGAAGGTGCTGGAGATCACCGGCCCGCACAGCTACGAGCAGGTGCTGGAACATGTTCATCACTACGTGCCAAAACCAAAGCACAACCCGTTCCTGAGCCTGGTGCCGGAACAGGGCGTGAAGCTGACGCCGCGTCACTACGCCTACCTGAAAATTTCTGAAGGCTGCAACCATCGCTGCACCTTCTGCATCATCCCGTCCATGCGTGGCGATCTGGTGAGCCGTCCGATTGGCGAAGTGCTGGCGGAAGCGAAACGTCTGGCCGACGCGGGTGTGAAGGAGCTGCTGGTCATCTCCCAGGACACCTCAGCTTATGGCGTGGACGTCAAACACCGCTCCGGTTTCCACAACGGCGAGCCGGTAAAAACCAGCATGGTGGGCCTGTGCGAGCAGCTGTCCAAACTCGGTATCTGGACGCGTCTGCACTACGTCTACCCGTACCCGCACGTTGACGACGTCATCCCGCTGATGGCGGAAGGCAAAATCCTGCCGTACCTGGATATCCCGCTGCAGCACGCCAGCCCGCGTATCCTCAAGCTGATGAAACGCCCTGGCTCCGTTGACCGCCAGCTGGCGCGCATCAAGCAGTGGCGTGAAATCTGTCCGGATCTGACCCTGCGCTCCACCTTTATCGTCGGCTTCCCGGGCGAAACCGAAGAAGATTTCCAGATGCTGCTCGACTTCCTGAAAGAAGCCCGTCTGGACCGCGTAGGCTGCTTCAAATACAGCCCGGTGGAAGGCGCAACCGCCAACGAGCTGGCAGACCAGGTGCCGGAAGAGGTGAAAGAGGAGCGCTGGAACCGCTTCATGCAGCTTCAGCAGCAGATTTCTGCCGAGCGTCTGCAGGAAAAAGTGGGCCGCGAGATCATGGTTATCATCGACGAAGTGGACGAAGAAGGCGCGATTGGCCGCAGCATGGCGGACGCCCCTGAAATCGACGGCGCGGTGTACCTGAACGGCGAAACCAACGTTAAGCCAGGTGATATTATTCGCGTCAAAGTTGAAAACGCGGACGAGTATGACCTGTGGGGTAGCCGGGTTTAATCTCACTGCACATCTTTTACAGGCCGGGTAAGGCGTAGCCGCCACCCGGCACATTTCACTGCACTACCCCTTTATCCTCGGATCCAGCGCGTCGCGCAGCCCATCCCCCAGCAAATTAAACGCCAGCACGGTCAGGAAAATCGCTAGGCTCGGGAAGATCGCCACGTGTGGCGCTATCACCATATCGGCCCTCGCCTCGTTCAGCATCGCGCCCCACTCCGGCGTCGGCGGCTGTGCCCCTAACCCCAGAAACGACAGGCTGGCCGCCGAAATAATCGACACGCCGATACGCATGGTGAAATAGACCACGATGGACGACACCGTCCCGGGCAGAATATGGCTGAACAGAATGGTGGTATCGCTGGCTCCCATGCTGCGGGCGGATTCAATAAACGTCTGCTGCTTCAGCACCAGCGTGTTGCCGCGCACCAGGCGGGCAAAGGCCGGAATCGAAAAGACCGCCACCGCGATAATGACGTTCGCCATGCCGCTGCCCATAATGGCGACAACGGCAATCGCCAGCAGAATGCCGGGGAAAGCAAACAGCACGTCGCAGATGCGCATGATGATGCGGTCCCACCAGCCTTCATAATACCCGGCGACGAGCCCCAGCACGGTACCGATAGCCGCACCGATCAGCACCGCGACTACCCCGGCGGCGAGAGAAATTTGCGCCCCTACCAGCACGCGGCTGAAGATATCGCGGCCAAGCGAGTCCACGCCGAACCAGTGCAGCATTGAGGGGCCGTCGTTCAGGCGGTCGTAGTCAAAGTAGTTTTCCGCATCAAACGGCGCTACCCACGGCGCAACGATCGCCACCGCAATTAGCACCAGCACGAACAGCCCCGCCGCCATTGCGACCGGCTGACGGCGAAAACGTCGCCAGAATTCGGACCACGGGGTGCGGACATGCTCCGGTTTCAGCCCCGGCATCGCGTTCAAAACGGCCTGACGCCGCCAGTTCAACAATCGCATCTTACTTATACCTGATGGCCGGGTTAATGGCGGCGTAGAGCACGTCCACCACTAAGTTGATAAGAATAAACTCCAGCGAGAAAAGCAGGACTTCTGCCTGAATCACCGGGTAGTCGCGCATCTCGACGGAATCGACCAGCAGGCGCCCCAGCCCCGGCCAGTTGAAGACCTTTTCCACGACGATAGAGCCACCCAGCAGGAAACCAAACTGCAGCCCCATCATCGTCACCACCGGGATCATCGCATTGCGGAACCCGTGCTTGAGAATGACCCACTTCTCGCTGACTCCTTTCGCCCGCGCGGTGCGAATATAATCTTCGCTCAGCACGTCCACGAACGAGGCACGGGTAAAGCGGGCCATCACCGCCGAAACGGCAGCGCCCAGCGTCATGGAGGGCAGAATGTAATGCTTCCAGGTATCGGCCCCGACGGTCGGCAGCCAGCCCAGCTCGACGGAGAAGATTTGCATCAGCAGCATCCCCAGCGCGAATGCCGGGAAGGAGATGCCGGTCACCGCCAGAGCCATGCCGAGCTTGTCCGGCCAGCGGTTACGCCAGACGGCCGCAATAATCCCCGCGCCCAGCCCAAACGCCACCGCCCAGCCCATGCTGGCAATCGTTAGCCAGAACGTGGGCATAAAGCGGCTGGCAATCTCCTCCGACACCGGGCGCCTCGACACCATCGAGATACCAAAATCGCCCTGCAGAACGTTGCACATATAGTGCAGAAATTGCATATACAGCGGCTGGTCGAGGCCCAGCTGTTTACGCACCAGTTCAATGACGGTGGCATCCGCTTCGGGCCCGGCTACCAGACGTGCCGGATCGCCCGGCAGCATATGGACAAACAAAAACACCAGCACCGCCACTATCAGTAGCGTCGGGATAAGCCCCAGCAGACGTTTACAAACATAATTCAGCATGAGGTTTATTTTAAATCCGCATCGTCAAAGCTAAAGCCGGTGTCCGGCATGATGTAGAACCCGGTCAGCGCTTTGTTATGGGCTGAGACCAGTTTCTCCACCACCAGCGGTACCCACGGCGACTCTTTCCAGATAATGTCCTGCGCGTCCTTGTAGAGGCGGGCTTTCTCTTCCGGTTTGGTGGTTTTCAGGGCATCGGCCAGGTCTTTGTCCACCTGCGGATTGCTGTAAAACGCGGTGTTGAACAGGGTTGGCGGCCAGTTCTGCGAAGCAAACAGCGGCGACAGCGCCCAGTCGGCTTCACCGGTCGAGGCCGACCAGCCGGTGTAGAACATCCGCACGCCGCTCTCTTTCTGCCCTTTCCCCTCCACTTCTGCCGCACGCTGCCCGGCATCCATCGCGGTGACCTGCGCCTTAATCCCCACCTGCGCCAGCTGCTGCTGGGTGAACTGCAGCACCTTCTGGGCGGTGCTGTGATTGTGCGACGACCACAGCGTGGTGCTGAAGCCGTTCGGGAAACCCGCCTCTTTCAGCAGCTCGCGCGCTTTAGCCGGATCGTACGGCCACGGCTGATAGCTTTGCGCATACGCAATAGACGGCGGCAGCACGCCGGTGGCCGGGGTGGCATAACCCGCAAAAGCGACCTTCACCAGCGCCTGACGGTTAATGGCATAGTTGATGGCTTCACGCACCTTCGGGTTATCGAACGGCTTCTGCGTGACGTTCATGCTGATGTAGCGCTGCATGATAGACGGGCTGGCAACCAGCTCCAGCTTGCTGTTTTTCTGCAGAATGGCGGCCTGCTCATACGGGATGGGGAAGGCAAACTGCGCCTCGCCGGTTTGCAGCATTGCCGCGCGGGTGTTGTTATCCACCACCGGACGCCAGGTGATGGTGTCCAGCTTCGGCAGACCCTGCTGCCAGTATCCCGCGAATTTTTTCACCTTCACGAAATCGGTCTGGTTCCAGGTGAGCAGCTCGTACGGCCCGGTTCCCACCGGGTGGAAGCCGATCTCTTTACCGTACTTTTTCAGCGCGGCGGGCGAGATCATCGCCGTCGCCGGATGCGCCAGAATATTGATAAACGCGGAGAATGGCTCTTTCAGGGTGATTTTTACCGTTGCCGGGTCGACTACCTCGGTGCTGGCGATATTTTTATACAGGTTATAGCGCTTGAGGCTGTTTTCAGGATTGCTGGCACGGTCGAGGTTGACCTTTACCGCCTCCGCATTGAAATCAGTCCCGTCCTGGAATTTCACGCCGGAACGGAGCTTGATGGTATAGACCAGCCCGTCGTCGGATACGGTGTACCCCTCCGCCAGCACATTTTTCAGCTTCATCTCTCTGTCGAGACCAAACAGCCCCTGATAGAACGATTTCGCCACCGCCTGGGAGAGCGTGTCGTTGGCGTCGTACGGATCGAGCGTGGTGAAATTGGAGCCTACGGCAACCACCACGTCTTTGGCGGCGAACGCGGGGGCAGCGGCCAGGGCTGCCGTCACGCTCGCGGCTAACAACCATCTACGCGCTACAAATGTAACCATTGTGTTCTCCTGCCTGTTGTAAGTTATAACCGTGAGAAGGCATTGTCCTGGCGCGGCGGAGCCACGAAGTGGCCCGGACCAACCTCACGCAGCGTGACGCGCTCCACGGCTTCGCCGCGTTTACGAATGTTGCTCGGCATCTCATCCTGCAGCAGCACGCGCTGGCCGTGGCGGTGCGCGGGATCGGCAACCGGGACCGCCGCAATAAGCTTGCGGGTGTAGGGGTGCTGCGGATTCTCAAACACCGCCCTTCGCGGGCCAATCTCCACGATCTGCCCCATAAACATCACCGCCACGCGGTGGCTGATACGCTCTACCACCGCCATATCGTGCGAGATAAACAGGAAGGCAATGCCCATATCCCGCTGTAAATCCAGCAGTAAGTTGATAATTTGCGCCCGGATCGAGACATCCAGCGCCGAGACGGATTCATCCGCAATCACCACCTTCGGGTTCAGCGCCAGCGCGCGGGCGATGCAGATACGCTGCCGCTGCCCGCCGGAAAACTCGTGCGGATAACGCCAGGCGTGTTCCGGCTTCAGGCCAACTCGCTCCAGCAGCCAGGCCACACGACGCTGCGCCGCCTCGCCGTCGAGCAGGTTATGCACCCGCAGCGGCTCCATAATTGAGTACCCTACCGTATGGCGCGGGTCGAGAGAGGCATACGGATCCTGGAAGATAAACTGAATATCTCGCCGTATCGCCTGTAATTTATTATCTGGCAGGGTGTCGATACGTTCACCGTTAAAGGTTATCGTCCCCTCCTGGGTCTCCACGAGCCTGAGCAGCGCCCGCCCGGTGGTGGATTTCCCGCAGCCGGACTCTCCTACCAGCGCCAGCGTTTCACCCGGCCAGAGATCAAAACTGACGTTTTCCACCGCATGCACTTCGCGCTTCAGGCGGTTGAAAATTCCGCTGCGCAGCGGAAAGCGGGTCACCAGATTGCGCACTTCGAGTATCGGTTTACCCGACACCACGGTGTCCTGCTCGCCTTCATCCTCCTGCGGCTCTGTCGCCTCCAGGGAAATCAGCGGAAAACGACGCGGCAAATCGCTGCCGTTCATCGCTCCAAGCCGCGGCACCGCCGCCAGCAGCGCTTTGGTGTAAGGATGCTCGGGGGCATGGAAAATCTGCTCGACCGCACCGGTTTCCACAGCATTGCCCTTATGCATTACCAGCACCCGATCGGCGATGTCAGCCACTACGCCCATATCGTGGGTGATGAAAATCACCCCCATCTCCATCTCCTGCTGCAGCACTTTGATGAGCTGCAGGATCTGCGCCTGAATCGTCACGTCCAGCGCCGTCGTCGGCTCATCGGCGATCAGCACCGCCGGACGGCAGGAGAGCGCCATGGCAATCATCACCCGCTGGCGCATGCCGCCGGAAAGCTGATGCGGGTAGCGCCCCAGAATGGCCTGCGCCTCCGGAATGCGTACCAGTTCCAGCATCCGTCGGGCCTCTTTGAGCGCCTCATCGCCGCTCAGCCCCTGATGCAGTCGGATGGACTCGGCAATTTGTTCCCCGACCGGGAACACCGGGTTCAGGGAGGTCATCGGCTCCTGGAAGATCATCGCGATATCCGCCCCGCGCACGCCCTGCATCTGCGCGCCGCTCAGCTCGTTTAAATCGATGACCTGACGGTTACGGCGGCGCAGGAGCATTTTCTCGCTGCTGATTTGCCCGCCAGTCTGTTCCAGCAGGCGCATCAGCGCCAGCGCGGTGACCGATTTACCGGAGCCGGATTCGCCAACAATCGCCAGCGTCTCGCCGCGCCTGAGCGAGAACGATAAATTCTGTACTGCGGGGATGAACTGCCGCTCTTCCTGAAACGCAATATTCAGCTGATGGACAGCCAGCACCTCGCGGTTGTCCAGTTCTTCAGTGTGCGGCACGCGCTGCCCCCTTATTCACGATAGATGCCCGTGCTCGGCTCATCACCGGCATAACCCCAGGCGCGGTACATGCCTTCGCTGTTGAACGGCAGGGCCACGTTGCCCTCACGATCGACCGCAATCAGCCCGCCGACGCCGCCCAGGGCAGGTAATTTTTCCATCACCACGCGCTCGCAGGCCTCGCTCAGGCTTAAACCGCCGTAATCCATCAGCGCGGTGATGTCGTAGGCCGCGAGGGCGCGAATAAACACTTCCCCGGTGCCGGTACACGACACCGCCGCCGTGGCGTTATTGGCATAGCAGCCCGCGCCGGGCAGCGGGCTGTCGCCGACGCGTCCCGGCAGCTTGTTGGTCATGCCGCCCGTTGACGTCGCCGCCGCGAGGTTACCGGCTTTATCGAGCGCCACCGCGCCAACCGTGCCCATTTTGGTGGTTTCATCCAGCGGCGCAGTATGGTCAAGCTGCGTTATGCCCGCCGTACGGGCTTCCAGCAGCTGCTGATAGCGTTCTTCCGTGGAAAACAGATCCGGCGATACCGGTTCCATTCCGTGCTCAAAGGCAAATTTTTCCGCCCCAGCGCCCGCCAGCAGAACGTGCGGGCTCTCCTCCATCACCAGACGCGCCGCCAGCACCGGATTTCGCAGATGGCTCACGCCTGCCACGGCGCCCGCCTTCAGGGTGATGCCGTCCATCACGCAGGCGTCCAGCTCGTGGGTTTCATCCCGGGTGAAGACCGAACCTATTCCGGCATTAAAGAGCGGACACTCTTCCAGCAGGCGCACCGCCTCGGTGACCACATCCAGCGCGCTCTCGCCCGCTTCCAGCATTTTCTGCCCCGTTTCCACAATGGCGTACAGCGCGTCAATGTAGCGCTTTTCCTGCTCGGGACTGAGCTGTGCACGGGTGATTGCCCCTGCGCCGCCATGAATTGCGATTACCGCATTAACCATTCGCATCACCCGTTAGCCTGATTCGCGGCTTTTTCTATAAATATCATTATCGTCGATGAAACTTCAGATGATTTTTGAATATAGAAAGACGCAACAGTGATGTAAAGCGTACACCCATCGGGTCATACAGTTAGCCGCACTTTTCTGCCATAATGGGCGCTTTCGTTGTTACTCCGCAGGAGCCCACCATGGATTTTACCGCCGGACTGATGCCGCTTGAGACGGCACTCTCGCAGATGCTTGACCGTATTTCTCCGCTGCATGACGTTGAGACGCTGCCGCTTGTGCGCTGTTTTGGTCGTATTGCCGCGCGCGATATCGTCTCGCCGATGAACGTGCCGGGGTTCGATAACTCCGCGATGGACGGTTACGCGGTGCGCCTGGCGGATCTCCAGACGGGTAACGCCCTGCCGGTGGCGGGTAAAGCCTTTGCGGGCCAGCCGTTTAGCGGCGAATGGCCTGCGGGCACCTGCGTGCGCATCATGACCGGCGCGCCGGTTCCGCAAGGCTGCGACGCCGTGGTGATGCAGGAAGAGACCGAGCAGACCGACGACGGCGTGCGTTTTACCGCGAACGTTAAAGCGGGCCAGAACATCCGCCGCACGGGCGAAGACATCACCCTCGGCGCGACCGTTTTTGCCGCCGGGCAGAAATTGACGGTAGGTGAACTGCCGGTGCTGGCGTCGCTCGGCATCGCCGAAGTTGACGTTGTCCGCAAGGTGCGCGTGGCGGTTTTCTCCACCGGCGACGAGCTGCAGCTTCCGGGCCAGCCGCTGCAGGACGGCCAGATTTATGACACCAACCGCCTGGCGGTACACCTGATGCTGGAGCAGCTGGGCTGCGAGGTGATTAACCTCGGGATTATTCCAGACGACCCGGAAAAACTGCGCGCGGCGTTTATCGAGGCGGACAAATCCGCCGACGTGGTCATCAGCTCCGGCGGCGTCTCCGTGGGCGAAGCGGATTACACCAAAACCCTGCTTGAAGAGCTGGGCGAAATCGCCTTCTGGAAGCTGGCGATCAAGCCGGGCAAACCGTTCGCGTTTGGCAAGCTTCCGCACAGCTGGTTCTGCGGCCTGCCGGGTAACCCGGTCTCTGCGGCACTCACCTTCTACCAGCTGGCGATCCCGCTGCTGGCGAAACTTTCCGGCAACAAAGCCAGCCCGCTACCGGAACGCCTGCGCGTGCGTGCCGCTACGCGCCTGAAAAAATCACCGGGTCGTCTCGATTTCCAGCGCGGCATTCTGGCGCGCAACGCCGACGGTGAAATGGAAGTGAGCACCACCGGGCACCAGGGCTCGCACATTTTCAGCTCCTTCAGCCAGGGCAACTGCTTTATCGTGCTGGAGCGCGAGCGCGGCAACGTGGAAGCCGGCGAGTGGGTTGAGGTAGAAAGCTTTAACCACCTGTTCGGAGGCTGACATGACGGTGGAGCTGAGCGACCAGGAGATGATGCGCTACAACCGCCAGATCGTGCTGCGCGGGTTTGACTTTGAGGGCCAGGAAGCGCTTAAGGCAGCCAATGTGCTGGTCGTCGGTCTCGGCGGGCTGGGCTGCGCCGCCGCGCAGTATCTTTCGGCGGCGGGCGTGGGCAGGATGACGCTGTTGGATTTCGATACCGTCTCGGTGTCCAACCTGCAGCGCCAGACGCTGCACAGCGACGCGACGGTTGGCCAGCCGAAAGTGGGCTCTGCCCGCACGGCGCTGGCGCGCATCAACCCCAACGTTCAGTTCACCCTGATTGACGCGATGCTGGATGACGACGCGCTGTTCGCGCAGATTGCGCAGCACGATCTGGTGCTCGACTGCACCGATAACGTCGCCGTCCGTAACCAGCTGAACGCGGGCTGTTTTGCCCACAAAACCCCGCTGGTCTCCGGCGCGGCAATCCGCATGGAGGGGCAAATCAGCGTCTTCACGTACGCGGATGGTGAACCCTGCTACCGCTGCCTGAGCCGTCTGTTTGGCGAGAATGCGCTGACCTGCGTCGAGGCGGGCGTGATGGCGCCGTTGGTCGGCGTGATTGGCTCCCTGCAGGCAATGGAAGCGATCAAAGTGCTGGCGCACTACGGCACGCCTGCCGCGGGGAAAATCGTGATGTATGACGCGATGACCTGTCAGTTCCGCGAGATGAAGCTGATGCGTAATCCGGGGTGTGAGGTGTGCGGAGGTTAAAGCAAACGGCAACCTTCAGGTTGCCGTTTTAGTGTTTGCTCCCTCTCCGTGTGGGAGAGGGTTGGGGTGAGGGCATCAGGCCGCACCCGTCAGATAGACGTCCGTCCAAACGCCCCCTGCCAGTCCTGCTCAAACCTCACGATCGCGGCATCCACCGCAGGGGAAGTAATAAACTGCTGCGCGACGTCCAGCGGCAGCGTGATGGACTCGCACCCTGCCAGCAGGCAATCCAGCGCCTGTCGCGGGGTTTTAAAGCTCGCGGCCAGCACCTTTGACTGCGGCGCGTGCAGCGCCAACAGCTGCTGCAGTTCAATCACGGTCTGAATCCCGTCCCCGCCCTGCGCGTCCACGCGGTTAACGTAAGGGGCCACATACTCTGCTCCGGCCAGGGCGGACAGCATCCCCTGCGCGGCGCCATACACCGCCGTGCCCAGCGTCGGGATCCCTTCTGCTTTCAGCATCTTAATAGCCGCCAGCCCTTCCGCGGTCACCGGCACCTTCACCACCAGGTCGTTAATGATAGCGCGCAGCTTGCGCGCGTCTTCCACCATCCCTTCGGCGGTGGTTGCCATTATCTGCGCAAACAGACGGCCCTTACCGCCCAACGCGTCGTGCAGCGCGGGCAGCAGCTCATCTAGCGGCGTTTTTCCTGCCGCCACAATGCTTGGGTTGGTGGTCACGCCCGCCAGCGGGAAGATACTCGCCAGCTTTTTGACTGCCGCAACGTCAGATGTGTCGAGATAAAGTTCCATGATGTCACCCTCAAAAATTAGCCTGCACTTACCCTATCACGATAAAACCTGCTCAAGAGTTGACCTGAATCAAGATAACTTTCATTCGAAAGTCATTTAATCTTCATATGCAACTTGAGGGCAAAAATATGATCTTCAATATTCAGCGTTATTCCACCCACGACGGCCCCGGTATTCGAACCGTGGTGTTCCTGAAAGGCTGCTCGCTGGGCTGTCGCTGGTGTCAGAACCCGGAAAGCCGCTCGCGCAGCCGGGACGTGCTGTTTGACGCGCGCCTGTGTCTGGAAGGCTGCGACCTGTGTCAGCTGGCGGCACCGGGCTGTATCGAACGCGCGCTCAATGGCCTGGTCATCCACCGCGAAAAGCTGAGTGAAGAGACGCTTAACGCCCTCACCGACTGCTGTCCAACGCAGGCGCTTACCGTCTGCGGTGAAGAGAAGCAGGTGGACGAGATCATGGCCACCGTGCTGCGCGACAAACCTTTTTATGACCGCAGCGGCGGCGGGATCACCCTCTCCGGCGGCGAGCCGTTTATGAACCCGGAGCTGGCGCACGCCCTGTTCAAGGCCAGCCACGAACAGGGTATCCACACCGCCGTCGAAACCTGCCTTCACGTGCCGTGGCACTATATCGAGCCGTCATTACCGTACGTCGATCTGTTCCTTGCCGACCTTAAGCACGTCGATGGAGCGGTGTTCAAACAGTGGACCGACGGTTCGGCCAAACGGATCCTGGACAACCTGAAGCGCCTCGCCGCTGCCGGGAAAAAGATCACCATCCGCGTGCCGCTGATCCAGGGCTTTAACGCCGATGAAGCGTCCATCACAGCCATTACCAACTTCGCCGCCGACGAACTCGGCGTCGATGATATTCATTTTTTGCCGTATCACACGCTGGGCATGAACAAATACACCCTGCTCAGCCAACCTTACTCTGCCCCTGACAAACCGCTGGATAACCCTGCCCTGCTGGATTTCGCGCAGCAGTACGCCTGCCAGAAAGGGTTAACCGCGACCTTACGAGGATAAACCTATGACCACCCTGAATCTCAACACCCTCAGCGAACGTATTAAAGCGCATAAAATGGCGCTGGTGCATATCGTCAAGCCGCCGGTCTGTACCGAGCGCGCGCAGCATTACACCGAAATGTACCAGCAGCACATGGACAAGCCGATCCCGGTGCGTCGCGCCCTGGCACTGGCACATCACCTGGCGGAACGCACCATCTGGATCAAGCACGACGAGCTGATTATCGGCAACCAGGCAAGCGAAGTGCGCGCCGCGCCGATCTTCCCGGAATATACCGTCTCCTGGATTGAGAAAGAGATTGACGATCTGGCGGACCGTCCGGGTGCGGGCTTCGCGGTGAGTGAAGAAAACAAGCGTGTGCTGCATGAAATCTGCCCGTGGTGGCGCGGCCAGACGGTGCAGGATCGCTGCTATGGCATGTTCACCGACGAGCAGAAAGGCCTGCTGGAAACCGGCATCATCAAAGCCGAAGGCAACATGACCTCCGGCGACGCGCACCTGGCGGTAAACTTCCCGCTGGTGCTGGAGAAAGGTCTCGACGGCCTGCGCGCCAAAGTGGACGAGCGCCGCTCGCGCATCAACCTGACGGTGCTGGAAGACCTGCGCGGCGATCAGTTCCTGAAGGCAATTGATATCGTGCTGGAAGCCGTCAGCCTGCACATCAAACGCTTCGCCGACCTGGCGCGTGAGATGGCGTCTACGGAAACCCGCGAAAGCCGCCGCGACGAGCTGCTGGCGATGGCGGAAAACTGCGACGTGATTGCCCACGAGCCGCCAAAAACCTTCTGGCAGGCGCTGCAGCTGTGCTACTTCATTCAGCTGATCCTGCAGATTGAGTCCAACGGCCACTCCGTTTCCTTCGCGCGTATGGACCAGTATCTCTATCCGTACTACCGCCGCGACGTGGAGCTGGACCAGAGTCTGGACCGCGAGCACGCCATCGAGCTGCTGCACAGCTGCTGGCTGAAGCTGCTGGAAGTGAACAAAATCCGCTCCGGCTCGCACTCCAAAGCCTCTGCCGGCAGCCCGCTGTACCAGAACGTCACCATTGGTGGTCAGAAGCTGGTCAACGGCGAGCCGATGGACGCGGTGAACCCGCTCTCCTACGCGATCCTGGAGTCCTGCGGTCGCCTGCGCTCCACCCAGCCGAACCTGAGCGTGCGCTATCACGCGGGCATGAGCAACGACTTCCTCGACGCCTGCGTGCAGGTGATCCGCTGCGGCTTCGGGATGCCTGCCTTTAACAACGACGAAATCGTGATCCCGGAATTTATCAAGCTCGGCGTTGAGCGCGATGATGCCTATGACTACGCGGCCATCGGCTGCATCGAAACCGCGGTAGGCGGCAAGTGGGGCTACCGCTGCACCGGCATGAGCTTTATCAACTTCGCCCGCGTGATGCTCGCCGCGCTGGAAGGCGGCCGCGACGCCACCAGCGGCAAGGTGTTCCTGCCGCAGGAGAAAGCGCTCTCCGCCGGTAACTTCGACAATTTCGAGGAGGTGATGGCAGCGTGGGACAGCCAGATCCGCTACTACACCCGCAAATCCATCGAGATCGAGTACGTGGTGGATACCATGCTGGAAGAGAACGTCCACGACATTCTCTGCTCGGCGCTGGTGGACGACTGCATCGAGCGCGCGAAAAGCATCAAGCAGGGCGGCGCGAAGTATGACTGGGTCTCCGGCCTGCAGGTCGGTATCGCCAACCTCGGCAACAGCCTGGCAGCGGTGAAAAAGCTGGTCTTTGAGCAGGACGCTATCGGCCAGCAGCAGCTGGCGGCGGCGCTGGCCGATGACTTCGACGGGCTGACCCACGAGCAGCTGCGCCAGCGCCTGATCAACGGCGCGCCGAAGTACGGCAACGATGACGACAGCGTGGACATGCTGCTGACCCGAGCCTATCAGACCTACATTGAAGAGCTGAAGCAGTACCACAACCCGCGCTACGGCCGCGGCCCGATTGGCGGTAACTACTACGCGGGCACCTCTTCCATCTCCGCGAACGTGCCGTTTGGCGCGGCGACGATGGCGACGCCGGACGGACGTAAGGCGCATACCCCGCTGGCGGAAGGGGCCAGCCCGGCTTCCGGTACGGACCACCTCGGCCCGACGGCGGTGATCGGCTCGGTCGGTAAACTGCCGA
Source organism: Enterobacter sp. 725m/11 (assembly GCF_011683705.1). NCBI lineage: Bacteria > Pseudomonadati > Pseudomonadota > Gammaproteobacteria > Enterobacterales > Enterobacteriaceae > Enterobacter > Enterobacter sp. 725m/11. The sequence goes on from NZ_JAAQOK010000026.1 coordinate 62,386, forward strand.
CGGAAGCGATTCTGGGCGGCGTACTGCTGAACCAGAAGCTGAATCCGTCAACGCTGGAAAACGACAGCGATCGCCAGAAGCTCATGGTGCTGCTGCGCACCTTCTTCGAAGTGCATAAGGGCTGGCATATTCAGTACAACATCGTCTCGCGCGAAACGCTGCTGGAAGCGAAGAAACATCCTGACCAGTATCGTGATCTGGTGGTGCGCGTCGCGGGCTACTCGGCATTCTTCACCGCCCTGTCGCCGGATGCGCAGGACGATATTATCGCCCGTACTGAGCATACGCTGTAACGGTGTATCCCCTCTCCCCGTGGGAGAGGGAGAAAACACTAAAAACGGCAACCTTGGTTGCCGTTTTGCTTTTACTTTCGAATGAAATTAAATTTGTGCTCCCCGTCACCTTGTTATTAGAATGTTTCAAAACGCAGTGACCCAGGAGCACAGTATGACCGTTAAAGTTATCGTCACCGATATGGACGGAACTTTCCTTGATGATGCCAAGCAGTACGATCGTGACCGCTTCCAGGCACAGTTTGAGCAGCTTAAATCCCGCGATATTGAATTCGTTGTCGCCAGCGGCAACCAGTATTACCAGCTCATCTCCTTCTTCCCCGAGCTGAAAGAGCAGATCTCCTTCGTGGCGGAGAACGGCGCACTGGTGTTTGACCACGGCGAACAGGTTTTCCACGGCGAGCTGACCCGCCATGAGTCGCAGATCGTTATTGGCGAACTGCTGAAAGACGAAGGGCTGAACTTTGTAGCCTGCGGTCTGGAGAGCGCCTACGTCAGCGACAAAGCCCCGGACGCCTTCGTGGCGCTGATGTCAAAGCACTATCACCGCTTAAAACGCATCAGCGATTACCGCGAAATCGACGACGTGCTGTTTAAGTTCTCCCTGAACCTGCCGGACAGCGATATCCCGAACCTGGTCGATAAACTGCACGTCTCCCTGGACGGCATCATGAAGCCGGTCACCAGCGGTTTCGGTTTTGTCGATTTGATTATCCCCGGCCTGCACAAAGCCAACGGCATCAGCCGCCTGCTGAAACGCTGGAAAATCTCCCCGCAGGAGTGCGTCGGCATTGGCGACAGCGGCAACGATGCCGAGATGCTGAAGCTGGTGAAATACTCTTTTGCGATGGGCAACGCGGCGCAGAGCATTAAAGACATTAGCCGCTACAGCACCGACGATAACAACCATCAGGGCGCGCTGAACGTCATTCAGGCCGTGCTCGACAACCACTCTCCTTTCGACGTCTGATCCTTTCCTCGCCGGAGCCCCGCTCCGGCCTCTCACTCTTTTTCCGTCCTGTGGCTTGCGTCAAGTTTTTAAACTTGCATTAACTTATTTTTAACTTAAAGTATCACTTGTAGATATTTTTACTTTCGAATGAAAGATGCGAGGCAGTTATGACCTTTACCAGTGAAACCTTGCCAGCGGACCACAAAGCGGCAATCCGTCAGTTAAAACGTGAGTTACGCGCGCAGATCGGCGACGTGCAGGCGGTGTTCGACAAGCTCAGCGATAAAATCGCCACCCGCGTGGCGGAGATCAACGCCCTGAAAAATAAAGGCGAATCGGTCTGGCCGGTGATTCCGTTTGCAGATGTGAAAAACGGCACGATTACCGACGCTCAGCGCGAGGCCGTTAAGCGCCGCGGCTGCGCGGTGATTAAAGGTCACTTCCCCCGCGAGCAGGCGCTGGCGTGGGATCGGTCGATGCTCGACTACCTCGATCTGAACAAGTTTGACGAGGTGTACAAAGGGCCGGGCGACAACTTCTTCGGCACCTTAACCGCCTCCCGCCCGGAGATTTACCCGATCTACTGGTCCCAGGCGCAAATGCAGGCGCGCCAGAGTGAAGCGATGGCGCAGGTGCAGTCGTTCCTGAACCGTTTATGGACATTCGAGAGCAACGGCAAGCAGTGGTTTAACCCTGACGTCAGCGTGATTTATCCGGACCGCATTCGCCGCCGTCCGCCGGGAACCACCTCCAAAGGGCTGGGGGCGCATACCGATTCCGGCGCGCTGGAGCGCTGGCTGCTGCCGGCTTACCAGCAGGTGTTTGCCCGCGTGTTTGACGGCAACGTCGAGAAATACGATCCGTGGAACGCCGCGCACCGTACTGAAGTGGAAGAATACACCGTGGATAACACCACCAAGTGCTCGGTGTTCCGCACCTTCCAGGGCTGGACGGCGCTGTCGGACATGATCCCCGGCCAGGGGCTGCTGCACGTGGTGCCGATCCCGGAAGCAATGGCCTACATTCTGCTGCGTCCTCTGCTGGACGACGTGCCGGAAGACGAACTCTGCGGCGTGGCGCCGGGGCGCGTGCTGCCGATTTCCGAGAAGTGGCACCCGCTGCTTGTCGAAGCATTGACCAGTATTCCGGCGCTGGAAGCCGGTGATTCCGTGTGGTGGCACTGCGACGTGATCCACTCCGTCGCGCCGGTGGAAAATCAGCAGGGCTGGGGCAATGTGATGTACATCCCCGCCGCGCCAATGTGCGAGAAGAACCTCGCCTACGCGAAGAAGGTCAAGGAAGCGCTGGAAACCGGCGCGTCGCCGGGAGACTTCCCGCGCGAGGATTATGAAAAAAGCTGGCAGGACCGTTTTACCGTGAACGATCTCAACATCCACGGTAAGCGCGCGCTGGGCATTGCTTAACTGTCGTACAGCCCTTCCCGCTCCACGGCGGTGCGTCGTTTACCCTGACGTATCCGCCGTACTGATTCCCGCACGGCCAGCGTGCCGTTCAGCAGCAATGTTCCTACCGGCGCGTCCGGGCGCATCAGCCGCTGCTGGAGCATATGCACCGCTTCCGTTCCCAGCTCGTCGCGGGGAACATGCACCGCCGTTAAGGGCACATCCTGAATCGCCGCCAGATTAAAGCCGTCAATGCTCATCACCGAGACGTCCTGCGGCACGCGCAGACCGTGATTTTGCAGCGCGCTGATGGTGCCTGCCGCCATAAAGTCCCCGCCTACCAGGAACGCCGTCGGCAGGTCTTTTCCCTTCTGTTGGTTAAGCCACTCGCTCACCAGTTGCTCCGTCTCTCTGGCGCTGAAGCTTGGCACCACCAGCAGGTCGCGCCTGTCGTTAAACCTGAGATTATGGGCGTGCCACGCGTCGCGGATCCCCGCCAGGCGCAGCTCCATGGTGTAGCGACGCAGGCACAGCACGTTCATCACCTCGCGGTGCCCCATCTCGAACAGGTACTCCGCCGCCCGCTCGCCAATAGCACGGTGATCCGGGGCAACGGCAGGCAGGCGCATGCGGCGGTCCCGGCAGTTAATCAGCATGCAGGGTTTCCCCACATCCACCGCCAGATCGTGGATATGCGGATCGTCGATACCGAGCAGAATGGCCGCCTGGGTATCCGGCTCGTTCATGCGTGCCAGAAAAATCTGGGCGTCGCTGTCGTTCTCCTCCAGCGCGCAGTAGCGCAGCCGAACCTCGTGCGAGGCAAGCCCTTTGCTCACGCTCTGGATCACGCGGTAGTAAAAGATGTCGGACCGCTCGTCGAAGGCACGCTGAGGGGCAAAAACCACCAGGCTGTTAAGCAGCAGACGCCCCGCCGCCATGCCGTCCATTACCCCCAGCTCCCGCGCGCACGCCAGCACCTTAGCCCGCGCCTTTTCGCTGGTATTCGCTTTGCCTGCCAGCACACGGGAAACCGTACTGATGGAGAGCTGGGTACGGGCGGCGATTTCGGTGATTTTTAGCCTTTTGTCCATTTTGTGATCTGGCTCCATTTGCGAAATGAAAAAATTTTCATAGCGTGTTCATCAGGCAATAACTGACATAAAGACCATCATGCCAGAGGGTTTACGTCAGTTATGAGAAATTTTGCACAAAATCCACTTTTGCCCTCTCATTTTCTTCCCTAAGGTGAACTTGTCACACAGCTTCCATACTAGTTGTATAGCAACTGAAGCATTCTAAGCGGATAGAAATCAAAGGCATAACAATCTGTGTGACACCTGAACCTCCGTCCCCTTACCGTCCGTCTTGTGGAGAGTAAAATGAGTCAGGACATCAATAACACCGTTGCGACAAGCAAAACCCGTCGCGTCATTAAGAATTTGCGCTGGTACGTGCTGGTGCTGTTTTTACTTGGCGTCACCGTTAACTACATCACCCGTAACTCACTGGGGATCCTCGCCCCGGAACTGAAAGAGAGCCTCGGGATCACCACCGAGCAGTACTCCTGGATAGTCGGCGCGTTTCAGATCGCCTACACCATTTTCCAGCCCCTGTGCGGCTGGCTGATTGACGTTATCGGCCTGAAGATTGGCTTTATGGTCTGCGCCGGGATCTGGGCGCTGATGTGTATCTTCCACGCGGGTGCCGGAAGCTGGCTGCACCTGGCGATTCTGCGCTTCTTTATGGGTGCTTCCGAAGCTGCCGCCACGCCAGCGAATGCCAAAACCATCGGCGAATGGTTCCCGAAATCGGAACGTCCCGTTGCCGCCGGCTGGGCGGGCGTGGGCTTCTCCATCGGCGCGATGCTGGCCCCGCCTATCATCTACTTTGCTCACGCGTCGTTCGGCTGGCAGGGCGCGTTTATGTTTACCGGCGTGCTGGCGCTGCTGTGGGTGATCCTCTGGTGGGCGTTCTACCACAACCCGGAACAGCACCCGAACCTGAGCCGCGACGAGCTGGCGTTTATCAAGCAGGATAACGAACCCGCACCGGTCAAGCTGCCCTTCCTGACCGCGCTGAAAACCGTCTCGAAAAACAAACGCTTCTACGGTATCGCCATCCCGGCCTTTATGGCAGAACCCGCCTGGGCGGTGCTGAGCTTCTGGGTGCCCCTGTACCTCGCCAAAGAGCACGGCATGGATTTGAAGCAGATTGCGATGTTTGCCTGGCTGCCCTTCCTCGCCGCCGACCTCGGCAGCGTGGCAAGCGGCTACCTGACGCGCCTGTACACCCGCTGGTTCGGCTGCTCCCGCGTGAACTCGGTGGTGGCAAGCTCCGTCACCGGCGCGTTTCTGATGATTTCTCTGGCCATCGTCGCCGTGACCCGCGACCCGTATATTACCATCGTGCTGATCTCCATCGGCGGCTTCGGGCACCAGATTATCTCCTGCATGCTGAGTGCCCTGGTCGTGGAGTCGTTCGACAAAGGCCAGATGGCGACCGTCAACGGCATGCGCGGCTCGGCGGCGTGGATCGCCAGCTTCCTGTTCTCGCTATTAATCGGGGTGACCGCCGACAAAATCGGCTTCAACCCGCTCTTTATTGCCATGGGCTTCTTTGACCTGATTGGCGCTCTCTTCCTGGTGGCATTTATTGCTGAACGTCGCGCCAAGCGCGCCTGATAGTGGATGTATTGCATATGAAAACCCTGAAAAACTGGACCGTCGATAAGCAATCTGTGAATCATCTGGAACTGCTGGTAGATAATCAGCACCGCCTGTGCCTGTATGTGCTGGAAGAGAACCTGTTCCGCGTGCTGATTAAGCGCAAAGGCGAGCTGGCGCTGGACCGCACCTGGAGCATCGCGCCGGAACAGGACGTGCCGTGGGAAGGCCGCCGTCGTGACGACTTGAGCGGTTTCTCCTGCCCGGCCTGGACCCTGACGCAGCAGGATGACGCAGTGACGGTGGCAACCGAGCAGCTGCGCGTGACCGTCCACCAGCCCCTGTGGCTGGAGTGGCACTACCGTAATGATGCGGGCGAATGGCAGCCGCTGGTCCAGGATCGCCCGACCAGCGCCTACCTGCTGAACGCCCACGGCGACGGCGTGGCGCACTATCTCAGCCGCCGTAAGGACGAGCGTTTTTACGGCCTGGGTGAGAAAGCGGGCGATCTGCAGCGCAACGGCAAACGCTACGAGATGCGTAACCTGGACGCGATGGGTTACAACGCCGCCAGCACCGATCCGCTTTATAAGCATATTCCGTTCACCCTTACCCGCCGCGACGACGTGAGCTACGGCCTGTTCTACGACAACCTGAGCAGCTGTTGGCTGGATCTGGGCAACGAGATCGACAACTATCACACCGCCTATCGCCGCTGGCAGGCGGAAGCGGGTGATATTGATTACTACCTCTTTACCGGCAAGCGCGCGCTGGACGTCACCAAAGCCTTTGTGCGCCTGACCGGGAAAACGCTGTTTGGGCCGAAGTGGAGCCTGGGCTACAGCGGCTCGACCATGCACTACACCGACGCGCCGGACGCGCAGAATCAGCTGATGAACTTCATCCGCCTGTGCGAAGAGCACGCCATTCCGTGCGATTCGTTCCAGCTCTCGTCCGGCTATACCTCCATCAACGGCAAACGCTACGTCTTCAACTGGAACTACGACAAAGTGCCGCAGCCGAAGGCGATGAGCCAGGCCTTCCACGACGCGGGACTGAAGCTTGCGGCCAACATCAAGCCGTGCCTGCTGCAGGATCATCCCCGCTATAACGAAGTGGCGGAACGCGGCCTGTTCATTCGCGATTCAGAAACCGACGCGCCTGAACGTTCCAGCTTCTGGGATGACGAAGGCTCGCACCTCGACTTCACCAACCCGCAGACGGTGCAGTGGTGGCAGAACGGCGTGACCACGCAGTTGCTGGAGATGGGCATCGACTCCACCTGGAACGACAACAACGAGTATGAAGTGTGGGACGGGGAAGCCCGCTGCTTTGGCTTCGGCAAGGAGATCGCCATCAAGCACATTCGCCCGGTGATGCCGCTGCTGATGATGCGCGCCTCGCTGGAAGCGCAGCAGCGCTTTGCGCCGGAAAAACGCCCGTATCTCATCTCCCGCTCCGGCTGCGCCGGGATGCAGCGCTACGTTCAGACCTGGAGCGGCGACAACCGCACCAACTGGGACACCCTGCGCTATAACATCCGCATGGGGCTGGGCATGAGCCTGTCCGGATTATTCAACGTCGGGCACGACGTCGGCGGTTTCTCCGGCGACAAGCCGGACGCCGAGCTGTTCGTGCGCTGGGTGCAGAACGGCGTAATGCACCCGCGCTTTACCATCCATTCCTGGAATGACGATCGCACCGTGAACGAGCCGTGGATGTACCCGGGCGTGACCCCTGCGATCCGCAGCGCCATTGAGCTGCGCTACCGCCTGCTGCCGTATCTCTACACCCTGCTCTGGCAGGCGCACGCCGACGACGAGCCGATGCTGCGCCCGACCTTCCTCGACCACGAGCACGACGCGCAGACCTTCGAAGAGTGCGATGACTTCCTGCTGGGCCGCGACCTGCTGGTCGCCAGCGTCGTCGAAGCCGGGCAGCGCGAGCGCCGCGTCTGGCTGCCAGATAACGAAACGGGCTGGTACGATTTTTACACCCACGCGTGGTATGCGGGCGGGCAATCCATCGTCCTTGATGCGCCGCTGGAAAAACTGCCGCTGCTGGTGCGCGCGGGGGCCGGTCTGCCGTTGAGCGAGCGCATCACGCATGTGAGTGCTGAAAAAGATACGACCCGCGAGCTGAAGCTGTTCCCGGTTAAAGGCGTCGGCACAACCACGGGGCTGCTGTTTGAGGACGACGGTGAAAGCTGGGGCTATCAAAAGGGCAATGCGCTGTGGGTGGAATGGGAAATGGAGTGTGATGGCGCAACCATCAACCTGAAGGTCAACGCGCGCGGGGACTATCGTCCGGGGTGGAAGGCGCTGAAGGTGTCATTACCTGTAGGGGAAAAACGTATGCTGCGGGTGAACGGGGTTGAAGGGAGCGAGTGGGTGGTATAGTGCGGCCTGATGCCCTCACCCTAGCCCTCTCCCACTGTACAGTCCGGGGACATGGTAGACAGGTGTTCGGGGACATGGTGAACACTTTTTAACATCCTTTACCCATGGTGATCGACTTTTTCTTCAGGTCGATCACCCCCACTTTCGTGCTGTACCACCACACTTCATAGCA